>CAYMLS010000275.1:0-5934 GCA_964390665.1 uncultured Bacteroidales bacterium
CCCTTGAATTTGAACATGTGGATTTTGACCAAAGTGCTGATATTTATGTGATCAATTCCTGCTCTGTTACGCATAAAGCGGAAAAAAAATGCAAAACCCTCATTAAACAGGCACTGAAAAGAAATCCCGAAGCACATATTGCCGTTACGGGTTGTTATTCTCAAATCAATCCGGATGAACTACGAAAAACAGAAGGGGTGAACATTGTGCTCGGCAATGCTGATAAATTCAATCTTTTTGAGCATATCAAAAAACTGGAAAATAAAAATGCACAAAACCTTACAGAAGATACAAGTGAAGTAGTTGTGAATGAGCCTGAAACATTTATTCCTGTTTTTTCTTCTGACGACCGTACCCGGACCTTTTTCAAAATACAGGATGGATGTGATTATTTTTGTACCTACTGCACCATACCTTTGGCAAGAGGCCGTAGCAGAAGCAATACAATCGCCGAAACGCTCAAAACGGCTTCCCGTATTGCTGAAACCAACAGCAAAGAGGTGGTGCTTACCGGTGTAAACATTGGAGATTTCGGAAAGCAACACGACGAAAGTTTTTTTCAATTGCTCAGGGAACTTACAAAAATAAAAGAGTTGGAAAGAATACGGATATCCTCCATTGAACCCGACTTACTTACTGATGAGATCATAGAACTTGTGGCGAAAAACAATAACCTGATGCCCCATTTTCACATTCCTCTTCAATCTGGTGCTGATCCAATATTGAAAAGCATGGGGAGAAGATATGATACGTCGGTGTTTGCGTCGAGGGTGAATAAAATACATCAAATCATGCCCGATGCCTGTATTGCCGTAGACCTGATCGTAGGTTTTCCGGGTGAATCGGATCTGATTTTTGAAGAATCTTCCCGGTTTCTGAGATCACTGCCGGTTTCTTATTTGCATGTTTTTACTTACAGCGAAAGAGACAATACCCCCGCCATTCGCATGGGGTCAGCAGTGCCGGGCAAAATAAGGTCTCAAAGGAGTAAGGTCATGCAAAAAACTTCAGAGGAAATGAAGTTATCGTTTTATGAGCGTTGCAAAGGTCAGCAGACGAAAGTTCTTTGGGAAAAAGAAGATATGGGAGGATATATGTATGGGTTTACAGAAAACTATATAAAAGTGAAAACAAAATTTGATGAGCACAAGAAAAACCAGATTGAGCAAATTCAATTGAACCATTTAACAGATGAAGGAGTTTATTGGGTGGAGTAACCCAAATCATCATTGCAGGGGGGGTATTGCCCGAATTTCTTTTAAATCATCCATGTAAAATATAATAATTTTGTTAAAACGAAAATCTATGAATAATTTAAGTCAATTATGCCAGGAAGTAATCAGTATCAGCAAGGATACAGGCAAATTTATCCTTTCCGAATCTGAAAAAATCAGAAACCAGCACATTGAATCGAAAGGGAGGCATGATTATGTTACTTACGTAGATAAAACTGCTGAAAAAAAAATTATTGAGGCACTTCAAAAACTTCTTCCGGAAGCGGGTTTTTTGGCCGAAGAAAATACTGTAAAATATAAAGAAACCGAATACACCTGGATTATCGATCCCTTGGATGGTACAACCAACTTTATTCATGGATTGCCGGTTTACAGTGTTTCCATTGCACTGATGCATCAAAAAGAAATTGTGCTTGGAGTCGTTTACGAACCGAACCTCGATGAATGTTTTTTTAGTTACAAAGGTGCTAAAGCATTTTTAAACGAAAAAGAGATCAGTGTTTCTCCAAAACCCAAATTGCAGGATAGTTTGTTGGCAACTGGTTTTCCCTATCATGACTATTCAAGGTTGCAAAAATATCTGGAACTGTTTACCTGGTGTTTGCACAATACGCATGGTGTAAGGAGAATAGGAAGTGCTGCTGTTGATCTTGCTTATGTGGCATGCGGAAGATTTGAAGCCTTTTTCGAGTATGGATTAAGCCCATGGGATGTTGCGGCAGGTGGATTTATCCTCCAACAGGCCGGCGGTGTGGTTTCTGATTTTTCCGGAAATAAGGATTTTATTTTTAGCAGGGAGATCATAGGTACCAATAAACTTATTTATGATGAGTTTCTGAATGTAACAAAGGAGAAACTGATCTGATCCTGATGCCTGCTGCGGGCAATGCGTAAAGCGCCAAAGAACCCGGAAAACAGACAGATCGATCACGATAATTTCTATGAATGTGTCGAAGAGTGTAAAAGAAAAACCTAAATATTGAAAATCACATGGATCCCATAAACAATACATTTTTTGAGTTTGCTGCTATTCTGATCATTTCGGTTTTTATTGGGTTTTTAGGTAGAATCCTGAAACAACCTCTTATCGTGTCGTTTATCGGTGTGGGTTTGCTTGTAGGACCATACGGGTTAAACCTGATGCAATCCGTTGAAAAGATACATTTGCTATCTGAAATGGGAATTGCTGTTCTGCTTTTTGTGGTGGGACTTAAACTTGATCTGAGTTTGATCAGAACAACCGGTAAGGTGGCTCTTGCTGCGGGGTTGGGGCAGGTTCTTTTTACTTCCTTTTTTGGTTACTTTATCGGCATTGCCTTAGGTTTTGAACCTGTTACAAGTTTGTATGTTGCTGTTGCACTAACATTTTCAAGCACCATCATTATCGTTAAGCTTTTATCTGATAAAAAGGAGATACAATCATTACACGGGCAAATCTCCATCGGATTTTTGATCGTGCAGGATATCGTTGTTATTCTTGCCATGATTTTATTGTCTTCCATGGGCAATCCCTCCGGAGGTTCTTTGGGTATGGAGATCCTGATGGTTGTTCTCAAAGGAATAGGGTTGATCGTTTTTGTTATTTTGCTCATCAGGTATGTGATGCCCAAACTTACTGCAAGCATGGCACGAACCCCTGAATTATTGGTTTTGTTTGCTTTAAGCTGGGCCATTTCTCTTGCTGCTTTTAGCGACTTCCTTGGGTTTAGTAAAGAAGTAGGCGCTTTTCTGGGGGGAATATCATTGGCTTCCACTACATACAGGGAAGTGATCTCCGGACGACTGGTATCCTTGCGCGACTTTCTCTTGCTTTTCTTTTTTATCCTTCTGGGAAGTCAGGTGAATATTACATTGATCGGGGAGCAGATTATTCCCGCCATCATCTTATCCCTGTTTGTGCTCATTGGTAACCCCATCATTGTCATGATCATTCTCGGTATGATGGGATACCGAAAAAGAACCAGTTTTCTGGCTGGTTTAAATGTTGCCCAGATTTCTGAGTTCTCCCTCATTTTGGCTGCTTTGGGTTTATCACTGGGGCAGATCGATGAGGAAACGCTTGGTCTTATAACACTGGTGGGGCTAATTACCATCGGATTGTCAACATATCTGATTTTATATTCTCACCAGATCTATGAAAAAGTTGCTCCTTTGCTTAGTATATTCGAACGACCCAACCCCTATCGTGAAATCATTGAAGATGAAACAATAGAAACTCAAAAGTATGATGTGATCATTTTTGGATTGGGCATGTATGGAAACAATATTGCCAAAAGCCTCGAAAGCAAAGGTTTCTCTGTTTTTGGTGTTGATTTTGATCCACGTAATGTGAAAAGGTGGACAAGAAAAGGAAGGCACGCCCAGTACGGCGATGCCGATGATCCTGAACTGATGGAAATATTACCTCGTAATTCTCAATGTGTGGTATCTACATTGCCCGATAAGCAGGTTAATCTGGCATTGATCAGGTATTTGAAAGGTGCTGAATATAAAGGAAATATTGCCGTAACATCTTATTACGGACGAACTGCCAAAGAACTTGAACTGGCAGGTGCCGACCTTATTCTGTTACCTTTTGTGGATGCCTCTGAAAATATTGTTGATAAACTGAAATCTCTCTCAAAAAGATAAATTATTCTATTGGCGGTATGGTATGCTTGTTTTAAAAGCAAAACCCACGGCCGCAACCGGCGTTTTCCTGCACGCACTGTTTATTCCTTCAGCTTCTCCTTAAACAAATCTTTGAGTTTGTTCAATTTCGGACCAATGACAAAGGCGCAGTAGGGTTGATTTGGATTGTTGTCAAAATAATCCTGATGATAATCTTCTGCCACATAAAATTCTTCCAGCGGTTTGATTTCCGTTACCAAAGGATCTTTCCACAGATCAGAATTGTCGATCAGATCAAAAACCTCTTTGGCAATTTTTTCCTGCTGTTCGTTTTGGTAAAAAATTACTGAGCGGTATTGTGTACCCACATCGGCTCCCTGCCTGTTCAACGTTGTGGGATCGTGCAAATGAAAGAAAACTTCCAGTATTTGTTTATAGGAAATTTGATCAGGATCGTATTTGATCTGAACAACTTCGGCATGACCCGTTCTGCCGCTGGTTACCTCGCGGTACGACGGGTTTTTTACACTGCCTCCGCTGTAGCCGCTTATGGCAGATTCTACTCCTTTTAACTCTTCAAAAATGGCTTCAATACACCAAAAACAACCTCCACCGAGGGTTGCATATTCAAATTGTTGATTTTCTTTTGTCATAGTTTGTGTGTTTTGTTCGGATGAGGCATTGCATGAAATGAATACCATCAATATGAATCCTGTGAAAAATAGTTTGATCATAGTTGTGAAGTTTAATCTCATAACATTGAAATCAAAATGAAAGTTCAAATCTCATATTTAATAGTTGTTTAAACGATTATCTTTGTGACCCCATAAATACAGACTGTATGCAATTGATACTATCGCTTGTTTATCTGCTTGCTTTTGGTTTTGTTATCCGTTTTCTGCCTTTTTTTCAGAACCTGAAAGGATTGTCCTGGAGATTACTTTTGATTTTCTTTTATTTAAAAGTATTTTCAGGGGTATCTCTTATTTTTATTTATACCTGGTATTATGATTTGTCTATCGCAGATTTCCATAAATTTTTTCTTGATGGAAATATCATGTTCAGCGCTTTAAAGGATAACCCGGTTGATTATCTTCGAATGCTTACCGGTATTGGCATTCATGGGGGAGGAACCGAACCTTATCTGGATGCTATGAGTAGTTGGTACCGACCATGGGAAACTCCGGTTTATAACGACAACAGGTTGGTTGTGAGGTTTAATGCACTGGTTCGTTTATTTTCCTTCGGATATATTCATGTTCATAACATTTTCATGAACTTCCTGTCTTTTCTGGGATTGGTTGCGCTTTATAAATTTTTTGTACACTACATTCATCCATCCAAAATTCAGTGGTTGCCATGGGGTGTGTTTCTTTTTCCCGGACTGCTCTTCTGGGGGTCAGGAATTTTAAAGGAAGGTTTGATGATCTTTGCCTTCGGAACATGGGTTTATTTCTGCGATAAACTGATAAAAAAAATCTCTTACCCTTCCATGTTTGCATTGGTGATCAGTGGATTTATATTGGTTTTGCTCAAACCCTATAACCTGATATTTTTCCTGCCTTTGCAAATTGGTTTTTACCTCGGGCTGCATAAAAATGTCTGGAAGAAGCAATTCATATACAGTTTGTTGATTTTGGGTATTGTTTCCCTGGGTTTGATAGTGAGCTATGTCTTTCCACAATATAATGTCCTGGAGATCATTGCCAGAAAACAAAATGATTTTGTAAACTTTACGGCCGAGCAGGGGGCAGGTAGTTTAATACATACCCGGTACATTCAGCCAAAACTATGGGATATGATCCTGTTCTTTCCCCGGGGGTTGTTTTATGTCCTCACACGTCCGCATATTTTTGAAGTATATTCCCCTGTTGTTCTCATGGCGGCCATAGAAAACCTCCTCATTCTTTTCATGACCTTATACATTGTGATTAAACCTGAAAGGAGCGGTCTTAAAAATCCATTGGTTTATCTTTCTTTGTGGTTTGTAATATTGGTGCTGGGTTTTATTGGATTGGTCACTCCACTTCATGGCGCATTTGTTAGGTACAAGATCCTTGCCCTGCCTTTTATCTGGGTTATGTTTATA
>CAYMLS010000275.1:5944-6988 GCA_964390665.1 uncultured Bacteroidales bacterium
AGAACCATCAGGAAGTCTATATGCAACTTTCTTTTTATATCTCTTTCCCGTTTGCCTTTTCACCCGACGAAAAATCCCTGAAGATAATCAATACATTGAGAACCAAATTTTTACTTATCAAAGGCATTTTAAAACAACGGATAAACGTTAACTTTCATGAAAATATCTTCTAAATAGAGCAATCAAACCAAACATTTTTAATTTTCCTGCGTAAAAACATGGGAGGTCATCAAAAAAACCAGGGCAGTTTTTTTATTCATCAAATTATCTTTAAGAATTAATCAAACATGCGGAAAACTGTTTTTATTACGGGAAGCACCAGTGGCATAGGGCGTGCTTGTGCTGAAAAGTTTGCAAAGAATGGTTTCAGGATCATTCTGAACGGCAGGAGAGAAGAAAGACTCAGACAACTGGCAGATCATCTTTCCAAAACATACCAAACAGAGGTTTTCAACCTGGCTTTCGATGTAAGAAATAAAACTGAAGTATATGCTGCCATTGATCGTTTGCCAGAGGCATGGCGTCATATAGATGTTTTGATCAACAATGCTGGTTTGGCTTTGGGATTGAGCAATATTGACAATGGACTGGAAGAAGACTGGGAGCAAATGATCGATACCAACGTGAAAGGACTTTTATATGTGAGCAAAGCCATCATGAAGGATATGATGGAAAGAAAAAAAGGCCATATCATCAATATCGGCAGCATTGCAGGAAGACAAACCTACCTGAAAGGAAATGTTTACTGTGCTACAAAGCATGCTCTGGAGAGCATTACTGAGGGCATGCGTATGGAATTGGTGGAGGATAATATAAAAGTTACACTTTTAAGTCCGGGAGCTGTGAAAACTGAGTTTTCGGAGGTACGTTTCAAAGGAGATAAAGAAAAGGCAGAAAAAGTATATGATGGATTTCAACCTTTGCATCCTGATGATGTTGCTGAGTGTGCCTTTTTTTGTGTCAATTTACCCGGGCATGTAAATATAAATGACATGCTTGTTATGCCAACAGCACAGGCAAGTGCTACCATTTTTAACAAAACAA
>CAYMLS010000276.1:0-6974 GCA_964390665.1 uncultured Bacteroidales bacterium
CTTTCTTTATCAAGCACAGATAAAATCGTGGGTTTTCTTGCTGACACTAATTAGTTTAATATATAATCAAACTAAAACCTCATATATTCATAACCAAAGAGGAAAACCTGTAGAAGGAAAATTCAGCAACAGTGATTTGTGATGTTTCCTTCCACAAGGATTTTCATGGAAAATGGACAGCTATCAGGAATTAACGCGGATAGCATCAAGTGCTTCCTTAACAGCATCAAAGACAGGTTCGTTGCTTATTTGATTTCCAACAGCCCTATCCATCCATCGCTCAGGGGTTAATCTGCCGATAGCGTAAATACGCTGGATCTCTTCGGCAAAATCTTTTCCTTCGATGTAGTCTTCAAGTTGAAACATGATCAGTCTTCCATAAGGGTAATTCATCAAATAAAGCGGAGATTGTATCATGTGGGAATAAATAGCCAGCAAAGGAATATCATTTACACCAAAAACATCAGCATAGTATTGATTCCAAACCTCTTTTGCGATATCCACAACGGCTTCTTTAAGTTGTATAGCGGAAGCATCAGGATTTTCATACATCCACTCCCATACCCGCATATCTACCAGGGAAACCCCCATCATTTCGTAGTTATCCCAGAAAACATCCAATACTTCCAGGTACTGCATCATGGGATCAGGTTGATCGATTCCCAGCAGTTCCAGGTCTCTTTTCTGAAACATGAAGGCGATGGCTTCGGTAAATCCGGTGTTGGGGATCCCATTGATAAAGTAGTTATCTACATCATGCACACTGATGGTTTGCTCTACATTATGTCCAAATTCATGAATAGCAATATTGTATCCCTTGTAATTCATGCCATCGGCATCAATTCTTGTTCTCAGGTGTGAAGGTTTTTCGCGCATGGAAGCCCGCATGGCATGTCCTGATCCTCTGGCAGCATCCACATCTACTTTTTCACCAATGAAATTTGCTTTTTGTGCACTAAACCCCAGATCTATAAGCATCCGTGGCAGGTCCTGATCCATAGCCGTGGCATTGGGATAGCGTTGCTTTGTTATTTTATCCAGTTCACTTTCCGGCAAGCCTCCTCTGCCCACAAAGCCATTGTACCAAAGATCAAAAGGTTTCAAATCGCGCCCCAACCGATCTTTGATCACCATGGCAACATCTTTCAGCAGCGGTGAAGAGGCATACTCCGTAAAAAGATTCTCCACCTCTTCCATGGGAATTTCCATGCTGCTGTCAAAACGGCGTTTGATATAGGTATCGAGTTGCGAATAGTAGGGATCAACACTTTTCATGGCTTTGAAATTGTCGAGCAGGTATTGATAGCGTCTGGTATCTTCGGGTTGAAAATCAACGGTTTCACCATCCCGGAAAACCTCATTGGTTATGGGGTTCCATTCATATTGATCGCTGTTGATCACTTCCACCGGAATATCCTGGTTGATGATGCGGAGCATCACATTATAAAGCATTTGCTGTTTTTCCAATCCATCGGGTTGGTCGTAATTAGATTTTATTTCATCACGAATATTCCAGTGAGCCAGCAGTCTCATATTTTCAGGGAAAGGTGTTTGCATGTCGCTGTTGAGCAATTTTCCTGCATAAATATTATATTCAGAAATATAGAGGCGCCCCTCACTGTATATTCTGCTGTTTTCCTGAATGATAGACGGGGGTATCCGCGCCTGGTAATAATCACCCAGTCGGGCATAACCCCACTGGCGGTCTGTCCAGTCTTTGCCCATTTCATTTTTTTCCTCCAAAGTGTATTGCGGAAAATTCAGCACGATCATAAAAGCGATCTTGTTTTCAAAAAAATCGTTCTGGATATGTGCTGCGGCATTGTAAGCACCAAATTGCTGGTCGATTGGCAGAATAGGTCCACGGTCTTCATGGATCTGGCGGTTTAGTTCAACACCAATCCGCCCCATGTATCCGTATAAATATTCAAAGTTGTTGGCCAGTCGGTCGTAGACCTCATCGAGTTCAGAAGGGTTGGCAATAAAATTATCCAGGCAGAAGTCTGCAAAATCTTCTGGTGTACCGTCGGATTCTCTCCACAGGAGTGCTGCCTTTTCCACGCCTCTTTCAATACGGAATTCATGATCTTTGCCATACTCTTCTGTAAGTTGATTTTTTACTTTTTCAACTGTAATATCATCAATATTGGTTCTCTCACCTGAGGTTTCAGATTCCTGCTGTCCGCATGAAATAAGAAAACCCATAACTGTTAATAAATAAATTAGTTTCTTCATTTACATGTAATTTGATTGAAAACTATTTAAATGGATTATAAAGATAGAAGGATTTCATTGATTCATTCCTGCATTTCTCAAAAAAGCGGATACAGGTATGAAGGATCAAAAATAACTTTAATTGGTAATTTATCAAAAGTAATTTTTTGTCCTTCAAATATACCTGATCTGATGAAATTGTGAAAAGAAAAAAAAGATGCATGTTGGCAAATGCAAAAGAAGTAGGAAGATATACAGGTTTTTCCTACTTTTTTTGAGGTTTCAGGTGAGAATATGCAATACCATCAGGTTCTCTGCCCGCTTTGAAATGTCCTGTTATTTCAAAATTTCCGAGATCAATAATACTTACTGCATCAGAACGGGTATTGGCCACATAGGCAGTTTTGTTGTCAGGTACAACCAAACCAATAGGTATTGAAGTACCTTCGAAATGAGCAAAATAACGTTCATCATCCTCATCCCTGGCCACCGGAGGTGTAAGTTTCACTGATTGGATGTGCTCTTTGGCGGTGGCATCAAAAATCTCGATGGTACCCGAACGGGCATTGCTCACAAGAAAAAGACTTCCGTCGGGAGTAAACTTTGACCGGATGGGAAAGTCCTCACAACTCAGCGTGGTAATTTTTTTGAGAGACCTGGTATCAAAAACCGATATGGTGTTTTCATCACGATTGGTGACCCAAACTTCCCTGCCATCCGGGCTTACATCTATACCTTCCGCACCTTTTCCACTATAAATATGACTTATCAATTCGTGGTTTTTCAAATCAAAAACAGCGACATTTCCTGTTCGGATACTGGGGACAAATGCCCTTGAATAATCAGGCATTGCTGCTACCATGTGTGAAACTTCCTCACCCGTATCCATTGCCTCCAGAACCTGTCCGGTCTGCACATTTACAATAAGCAAACTATTGTTTCCCTCGGTGGTAACGAGCATTTTGTCGGTCCCTTTCATCCATTGCATACCATGAGGCCGGGTATGCTCGCCAAGGTTAATTGTTTTATCCAGCGTTGCTGTTTGCACATTATAAACGCTCAATGTGTTGCCTGGATTTTCGCGGTTTCCATAATTGCAAACAACTGCCCATTGTCCGTCATCTGAAACTTCAACTTCATGAGGTTCAACACCAGCAGGAAGAACAGCAAGCGTTTCGCCGGTCTTCCGGTCAATAAAATGGACATCATTGCCACTTTTGTTGGCGACAATGATCACCCCTTCATGGGTTTGATTGTCTTTAGATGCATCATCATTGCCACCATTGGAAGCAAAAAAGTTACATCCCGGCAGCATGATCAGCAAAACAGACAATGAGAAAAAGAACACTTTCATAGCACTTCAGAATATGATTATTACCTTTCAAAAATCGTCAGAGGGTTGTAAGAGCATGGATAGAATATCATTTACAAGGCGAATTCATATCAGGATAAATTCTTATTCATGAGTCCGGTCCGAAAACTCGTTTTCGGAAAAATTCCTGAAAACATCATGCTTTTATTTGCCTGAATGTCAGGAATTAAAATCAGTGTCCATTCGTGTAATTCGTGGATAATATACTTTATAGAGTGGTCTCATTCATGCTAAAACAACCATGACAAAAACGTTCATCTTCAAAGGTAAGGAAGTGCTTATAAAAAACAAGAATCTGATCGAAAATCAACCAACAAAAAATTCATAAATCTTTCATTCATTTGAGAATGAATAGGGATAGGCAGCTTTTGATATGCCTCTAAAAAAATCCCTCACCCAACCATCACTTTCTCTCTTCCACCCATTTTCTGGCGTTTACAAAAGCTTCTATCCATGGACTTACGCTGTCGTTTCTCCTGTCATGGGGGTAATGTGCCCATTGCCAGGGGAAAATGGCACGCTCAAGATGTGGCATCATGGCCAGGTGTCTGCCGTCCACGGAGGCAATAGCTGCTGCGTTATAGTCGCTGCCATTGGGGTTGGCAGGATACTGATCATATCCGTAATATCCACAAATGCGATAGTTTTTTTCATCCCCGGGCAGTTGAAATTTTCCTTCTCCATGTGCTATCCAAATCCCCAGGCGTGTGCCGGCCAATGACTTCAGCATCACAGTATTGTTTTCCGGTATTTCCATGTTTACAAAAGCCGATTCAAATTTATGAGAATCGTTGTGATTCATTTTGGGAGGTTCTGCATGTTGCGGATAGATCAGACCCAATTCAACCATCAACTGACAACCATTGCAAATGCCCAGACTCATGGTATTCTCGCGCTGATAAAAGTTATCGAGTGCATTTTTGGCTTTTTCGTTGTATAAAAATGCACCGGCCCATCCCTTTGCCGACCCCAACACATCGGAATTGGAGAATCCCCCAACGAAAACAATAAAATCAATCTCTTCAAGGGTTTCGCGTCCGGTGATCAGGTCGGTCATATGAACATCCTTCACATCAAAACCAGACAGAAACAGGGAGTAAGCCATTTCCCGGTCGCCATTTACCCCTTTTTCCCGAATGATGGCGGCTTTGGCTTTTCTTTTCACGGAAGGTATATTCGTTTCAATACCATAACCTTTCAAAGTACCTTCAAAACTATTCGGAAAGCGATAATGCAATTTCTGATGTTTGTAGTTGGAATATCGCTGTTGCGCCAATTCTTCACCACTTTGTTTCCTATCCAGCAAATAAGAAGACCTGAACCATTCGTCGCGCATCTGATCAATATCAAAAGTCAGTTCGTGTCCTTTTCCTGTGATCTTCAATGACCTTCCCACAGTAGGTACAGCAATTTTATGGTAACGTACTTCTGAGGCATCAAGAATAGCGGAAACTTTTTCCTGGTTGTCAACCTGAATGATAATGGCCGGATTTTCACTGAAAAGTATCTTCACAAGATCAGGTTCTTCAAATACGGAGGCATCAAACTCTATCCCACCTTTTGTATTGGCAAAGCACATTTCAAGCAAAGCGGTAACAAGTCCGCCGGCAGAAACATCATGTCCGGCCAGCACAAGTTGATCACGAATGAGTGCTTGCACTGTTTGAAAAGCATTTTTAAAGTAAGTGGCACTCGTCACTTCCGGCACCTTTGTTCCCACAGTATTCAGTATCTGAGCAAAACTGCTTCCCCCGGTTTGAAGATCACTACCCGAAAAATCAATATAAAGCAAAACCGTGGAGGTATTGCTGACCAAAACAGGTTTCACAGCCTTTGTTACATCTTCCACCTCTGCAACGGCGCTTACAATGACAGTTCCCGGAGACATGACCCTTGTTCCATCCTTGTACTTCTGCGTCATGGACAATGAATCTTTGCCCGTGGGCACATTAATACCCAGCTGACAAACAAAATCACTCAAACCGTTTACCGCCTCGTACAAACGGGCATCTTCACCAGGGTTTTTGCAAGGCCACATCCAGTTGGCACTCAAACTCACCCCTTTCAAACCATGGGTAAGAGGTGCCCAAACAATGTTGGTAAGTGCTTCTGCAACCGATAAAACCGAACCGGCAGATGCATCCACAAGTGCAGCAGCAGGGGCATGACCAATAGAAGTGGCCACACCCTTTTTACCTTGATAATCGAGAGATGTAACGCCACAATTGTTTAAGGGCAACTGAATTTCACCGGCACATTGCTGTAAGGCTACTTTGCCTGTTACCGATCGGTCTACTTTGTTGGTCAGCCAGTCCTTGCAGGCGACCGCCTCAAGTTGCAATACATCCTTCAGGTATTTTTTGATGGAAGAGGCACTATAAATTAATTCCTGGAACTGCGTCTTTTGAGATACATCCTTCATGATGGTGCGGGGTGGATTACCAAACATGTCAGCCAAAGAAAGGTCAATGGGTGCGGTTCCTGATTTATTGATAAATTTCAGGTGCATATCACCAGAAGTTTCACCAACGAGATAAAACGGTGCTCTTTCGCGCAAGGCAATTCGCTTCATCTCTTCCACATCCTTTTCTCTCAGCACCAACCCCATCCTTTCCTGTGATTCATTGCCCACAATTTCTTTGTCAGAAAGAGTGGGATCGCCAACGGGCAATTTATCAATATTGATAATACCGCCTGAAGTTTCCACCAACTCCGACAGGCAGTTCAAATGCCCGCCTGCACCATGATCATGAATGGATACTACAGGGTTTTCATCCCTTTCCACCATGGCACGAATGGCATTCATAACCCTTTTTTGCATTTCAGGATTGGAGCGCTGCACTGCATTGAGTTCGATGGCGTTTTCATACTCACCCGTGGCAACCGAAGAAACAGCGCCTCCGCCCATGCCTATCCGGTAATTATCGCCCCCCATCACAATTACTTTATCGCCCGTTTGGGGATTTTCTTTCTGGCTATCCTCCATTTTTCCAAATCCTATACCACCCGCCAGCATGATCACTTTATCATAGGCAAAAAGTTTATCTTTCTGCTGATGTTCGAAGGTAAGCACCGATCCACAAATCAAAGGTTGCCCGAATTTATTACCAAAATCGCTGGCTCCATTGGATGCTTTTACCAATATTTGTTCAGGGGTTTGATACAACCAGGGTCTTTCCTGTATTTTCTCTTCCCATCCCCTCCCCTTTTGGGTGCGTGGATAGGATGTCATATAAACGGCTGTACCCGCCAGCGGCAGCGACCCCTTTCCTCCTGCCAGTCTGTCGCGTATCTCGCCACCGGTGCCGGTGGCAGCGCCATTAAAAGGTTCTACGGTAGTGGGAAAATTATGCGTTTCTGCCTTGAGTGAAATAACGGTTTCTATTTT
>CAYMLS010000277.1:0-621 GCA_964390665.1 uncultured Bacteroidales bacterium
CATGGCATTTTGTGTTTGCTCCAAACCTGATGTAGCAACACCACCGGCGTTGGCTGCTTTTCCTGGTCCGTAAAGGATCTTGTTTTTCAGGAAAAGTTCCATTGCTTCCGGAGTGCAGGGCATGTTGGCACCTTCAGAAACACACAAAACGCCGTTGTTGATCAGGTTTTGCGCATCTGTTTCGTCAAGTTCATTTTGTATGGCACAGGGAAGTGCCACATCGCACTTAACCTCCCAGGGTCTTTTTCCTTCAAAGAACTGTGCTTCGGGGAACTCGTAGGTGTAGGGTTTTACAATATCCTGATTGGATGCTCTGAGTTCGAGCAGGTAATCAATTTTTTCTCCTTCAATCCCATCGGGGTCGTATACATATCCATCGGGCCCGCTAATGGTTACTACCCTTGCACCCAGTTGAGTTGCTTTGATGATAGATCCCCATGAAACATTTCCAAAACCAGAAACTGTCACTATTTTACCTTTCATAGATTTGCCTTTGGTTTTCAGCATTTCTTCGGCAAAAAATACATTTCCAAAGCCAGTTGCTTCCGGGCGAATAAGACTTCCCCCCCAGTTTCTTCCTTTTCCGGTAAATACGCCATGATGGTCGCCCACCAGTTTTTT
>CAYMLS010000277.1:631-6964 GCA_964390665.1 uncultured Bacteroidales bacterium
ACATGCCAAACATATACCCGATCTCTCGTCCACCTACGCCAATATCTCCGGCAGGTATGTCGGTGTCAGGTCCTATATATTTGTAGAGTTCTGCAATGAATGCCTGGCAAAAGCGCATGATCTCGGCATTGGATTTACCTTTTGGGTTGAAGTCACTTCCTCCTTTGGCGCCTCCCATGGGAAGCGTCGTAAGGCTATTCTTGAAGATCTGTTCAAATCCCAGGAATTTCAGACCGCCCTCTGTTACGCTGGGGTGAAACCTTAAACCTCCTTTGTAAGGTCCTATGGCATTGTTGAACTGTACGCGATAACCCCGGTTTACCTGCACATTGCCTTTGTCATCCATCCATTGTACCTTGAATTTGAGCACCCTGTCGGGTTCAATCATTCTTTCCACAATATTGGAAGCTTCGTAGCGCGGGTTTTCTTTCACCACATCTTCTATGGTTTCCAGAACTTCTCTGACAGCTTGCAGAAACTCAGGCTGACCGGGGTTTTTTTTCTCCAGATCAGTCATAATTTTTTCTAAATTCATATGGGTGTGTTTTAAATTATTAATTAAGAGTGATAAACATGTAATGATAGGAAATATCAAGGGCGAAATTAGACTTATTTTGCCTATTGGCAAAGGAAAACACAAAATATTTTGTGCTTCTGAAACGAATTTTTTTGCTACCATATATCCGATCACCTGAAAGGATCGGTGAACAAACACGGACGCCAATGAAAACAAAGAAAGCAGCGCTCTTTTGCCAGGGTGAAAATGACCATAAAAAATTATCCACAAACGGTGCGGATATATTTTAAGAATAAACAAGAACCTCAAGAAAAACCAATTAATATTGAGTACCCCGGTTATATCTTTAACCAGCAGTGCAGGCATCTGTTTTTTTTCCACATGAATTCTTTATGATGGAATAGTAACCTCATTAAATAATGAGGACAAACTTCGGCATTTTTATGTTTTTACCCCAACAAAACACTTTTCACATTTCTCCATGAATCCTTCATATCGAAAAGAACCCGGTTTTCTCAAAAAGAATTGTTTTACTGAAAAAAATTAATAAAACCAAGAGAATTTAAAATTATTTTTATTTTCAATGAATGGTCAATCTGCTGTTGAAAAAGATTATCATTGTTACCATCATAAAACACAATTGTTTCATCCTAAATCTAAAAAGACATGAATGTACAGATTAGAAAATTTATGGATTATGTAGTATCAAAAAATCCTGCAGAAAAAGAGTTCCATCAGGCGGTGGAAGAAGTTGCCGAAACCATTATTCCTTTTTTGGAAGATAACCCAAAATATAAGGCGGCCAAGGTATTTGAAAGAATGACGGAGCCGGAAAGGGTCATCATGTTTCGTATTCCCTGGATCGATGACCAGGGAGAGGTGCAGATAAACCGCGGTTTTCGTATAGAAATGAATAGTGCCATAGGTCCTTACAAAGGTGGTTTGAGATTTCACCCGACCGTTAACCTGGGAATACTGAAATTTCTGGCTTTCGAGCAGGTTTTCAAAAATAGTCTTACATCATTGCCCATAGGCGGTGGAAAGGGGGGAAGTGATTTTGATCCTAAGGGAAAAACAGATAACGAGGTTATGCGTTTTTGTCAGAGTTTTATGACGGAACTTTTCCGACATATTGGCCCGGATACCGATGTGCCTGCCGGAGATATTGGTGTGGGGGGGCGCGAGATCGGATATATGTTTGGTCAGTATAAGCGCATTCGCAATGAGTTTACAGGGGTGCTAACCGGAAAAGGCAGAGAGTATGGTGGCAGTTTGATCCGTCCGGAAGCGACCGGTTATGGATGTGTTTATTTTGCACAGGAGATGCTCGCTACGATCAATGAAGGTATTAAAGACAAAGTAGTTGCTGTTAGCGGAGCCGGTAATGTAGCACAATATGCTACAGAAAAAATTATTGAACTGGGAGGAAAAGTTGTAACACTTTCTGATTCTTCAGGTTATATTTATGATCAGGATGGGATAGACCGGGAGAAACTGGAATATGTCATGGAACTCAAAAATATTAAAAGAGGGCGGATCCGGGAATATGCCGACCGGTTCAACTGTAAATATACAGATGGCACCAGTCATCCATGGGCTGAAAAATGTGATATTGCGCTGCCTTGTGCTACGGAAAATGAGATCAATGGTAAAGAAGCCCAAACATTGATCGACAACGGATGTATTTGTGTGAGTGAGGGAGCCAATATGCCTTCAACCCCGGAAGCGGTAGAGGTGTTTCTTGAAAATCAGATACTTTTTGGACCGGGAAAAGCGGCCAATGCAGGAGGGGTGGCCACCTCGGGGCTGGAAATGAGTCAAAATTCGGCACGCATGTCGTGGACACGTGAGGAGGTAGATCAGAAATTGCACACCATCATGGTAAATATTCATAAAACATGCATGGATTACGGCAAGGAAGACGATTTTGTCAATTATGTGAAAGGTGCGAATATTGGTGGATTTGTAAAAGTTGCAGATGCGATGATGGCGCAGGGATACGTATAATAAATCATACTGCGGATTTGATTTTGTTCTTTTTTTGCCGGGTGGAATTGTTTTCACCCGGTATTTTTATAGGTTCAGATCTCGATTGTAGGTGTAAATGTTTGAATGATAGTTTTTTTGTTTCTCACGATGTGGTTATAATCGGTTAAACAGAAAAGGTTGATAAAAAAACTACTTGTAAATCAGAAATATTCGGATTTTTTCTTTAATTTTGCACTCCGTTTTCAGAAACGGAACAAAAATACATTAGAAACTTAATTTACAGTATTTTCAATTAAAAATTTTAATTCAATGGTAAGACAGTACGAAACCGTTTTCATTATGACTCCCGTTTTGTCTGATGAACAGATGAAGGAAGCGGTTCAAAAATTTCAGACCTACCTGAAAGAAAAAGGAGCAGAAATTGTTTTTGAAGACCACTGGGGTCTTCGTAAATTGGCTTATCCTATTCAAAAAAAATCAACAGGTTTTTATCACCTTATTGAATTTAAGGCCGATCCAGAGCTTGTTGCCGGTTTTGAACTGGAGCTGAAACGAGATGAAAGACTCCTTCGTTTCCTCACTGTTTCTCTTGACAAACATGCTATTGCATACAACGAGAAAAAACGTCGTGAAAAAACTGAAACTCCCCGCCCGGAGAAA
Source organism: uncultured Bacteroidales bacterium (assembly GCA_964390665.1). Classification (GTDB taxonomy): domain Bacteria; phylum Bacteroidota; class Bacteroidia; order Bacteroidales; family UBA7960; genus SKVR01. The sequence goes on from CAYMLS010000277.1 coordinate 3,798, forward strand.
GCAGAAAGAACGGAAAATGTGGAAGCGGAAAAAACAGAAAAAAAATAGTTTGTAATCAAAAACAATTAAAAAATGGCAAACCAGCAAAATTCAGAAATAAGATATCTGGCACCTATAGCGGTAGATATCAAAAAAAAGAAGTATTGCCGCTTTAAAAAAGCAGGTATCAAATATATCGATTATAAGGACGCAGGATTTCTACTCAAGTTTGTAAACGAACAGGGTAAGATCTTACCCCGCCGCCTTACCGGTACATCACTCAAATATCAGAAAAAAGTGGCACAAGCAATTAAAAGAGCAAGACACCTTGCCCTGATGCCATATGTTGCAGACCTTTTAAAATAATGAGGAAATAAACAATGGAAATAATACTCAAACAAGATATACCCAACCTGGGTTTTAAAGATGATATCGTAACCGTAAAAGATGGTTATGGGAGAAACTACCTCATCCCCAAAGGGATGGCTATTCTGGCGATTGGATATGAAAAGAAAAAACTCGCCGAAACGCTGAAGCAACGTGCTTTTAAAGAAGAAAAAGTAAAAAAAGAAGCCGAAAAACTTGCCGAAAAGATGGAAGGTATCCATGTGAAAATTGGTGCCAAAGTAGGTACTTCCGGCAAAATTTTCGGATCGGTCAATGCCTTGCAAATTGCCGAAGCCATCAAAAAACAATTTGATATTGATATTGACAGAAAAAGAATTGTGGTGGATGGTGATGCCATTAAGGAAGTTGGCGTATACAAAGCAAAAATTAACTTACACAAAGAAGTGCGCTTCGATATTAAATTTGAAGTGGTTGCTGAGTGATCAATGTTTTGGTTAGAATATGATTATAAAACCTGTCTTTTCTCAAGACAGGTTTTTTCATATGCACAGGTTGTGTTTTCAAAAAAGATCAGATTATGATCACAACATCACAAATAAAATGGATAAGATCTTTGCACCAAAAAAAATTCAGAAAAGAATACGGATTGTTTTTGGTGGAAGGAGACAAAATTGTGCAGGAGCTGCTCAGGAGTTCCTGGAGCATCACACATGTATTGGGCCTTGAGGATTGGATAGGCGATCTTCGACCTGTTGACGGTACCGAATATATTGTCGTTAGCGGAAAAGAACTGGGGCGTATCAGCACCCTGACAACTCCCAACAAAGGAATGGCTGTGGTAAAAATACCGGACAATGATATAGGGTTATTTTCTCCGCAAGGGCATCTGACGCTAATGCTTGATCATATCCAGGACCCTGGAAACCTCGGTACCATTATCAGAACCGCTGATTGGTTTGGTGTGCAAAATATCATCTGTTCTGAAAATACCGTTGAACTTTACAATCCTAAAGTCATTCAATCTACCATGGGATCGTTTATGCGTGTAAAAATGTTTTACGCAAATCTGGCTGAATACCTGCAAAAAGTAAAGGGCGATCATATGCCTGTTTATGGAACCCTGCTGGAAGGGGAAAGCATTAGAAATATTTCCAATTCCGGTAAGCGGGAAGGCATCATCATTACCGGGAATGAATCTCAGGGGATAAGCAGTGGATTGTTTCCTTTCATCACGCATAAAATTGCCATTCCCCCCGTAAATTTACCCAATCAAACCTCTACCCCCGATTCGCTGAATGCAGCAGTGGCAACCGGAATTGTGCTGTACCACTTTTCTGCTGCAATCGCTTAAGCGAAGTACCAAAGGGGCCTTGCAAAAAAATACCGGATACTTTATAATGCCCGGTTTGGCAACAATTTGTAACCCAATTGGTGTTATCTGCAAGCATGTTTGAGTCCAGTCCGAAAACTCGTTTTCGGAGAAATTCGTGAAAATATCATTCTTTTATTTGTCTGAATGTCAGACATTAAAATTAGTGTCCATTCGTGTAATTTGTGAACAATATTCTTTTTAGAGTGGACCCATGTTTATTTCACATGGGTACAGGATTTTTTTATCAAAGATTCAAAAAAGGCAGTTTCGTAAAGAATATCCAAAATCTTTCTGTTATTCGTATCCGGATATCCGGGTTTTTAAAAAATCGGTAATCTTACGGATATTTATTATTCAGCAAAATTTAAATTTGTGTTTAAAATGTTGAACCTTTAAAATATGCAAATATGGCGATCGTAGAATGGAGTGATAGTCTTTATAGTGTAAAGCATGATGAATTTGATCAGCATCATAAAAAGTTGCTGGATTTTATCAACGAGTTGCATGATTCCATGATGTCGGGAAAAGGGAAAGAAACCCTGGAGAAAATTCTGGTAGAACTCAGAGAATATACAAAATACCATTTTCAAGCTGAGGAACAAAAGTTAAAACAGATGAACTACCCTGATTTTTTGAATCATCAGCGGGAGCATAAAAGTCTTATTGATAAACTAAATGATTTAATTGAAGATTATCATAACAACAGAATGGAGGTATCCATTGAAACATCCAAATTTTTGAAAGAATGGCTTTTTGGACATATTCAGGGATCTGATAAAAAATATGTTTCTTTTTTAAAATCGTAGCGAAATAAATATGACGGATGATCATCCATGAATATCAACGTTTGTTCCTCTGATATTTTTTCTATGAAGATCAATACCGTTTATTTTGCTGACAATACACCAATGAATCCAGGTATATTCAATTCCATCAAACAATAAAAGAAATATTTCGTTATTTCAGTGAAAAGCAAGAACAATATACGATCAGTTGTTGCAAAATTTTTATTTTTCAGGCAACAGTGATTGATTCTTGCTAATTTTGTATTTTGAATTTATCAATCATTCACCTTCTAAATATTAACTGAAATGTTTCATGTATTTCTTTTGGCACTTCTGCTCATTGGTTTGGCTATAGGTGGAATTGCCATCAAAATGTTTCTGGTACCTGGTGGTACTTTTACCAAAACCTGTGGTTCTGTTGATCCTGCAACGGGAAAAGCAAAACCTTGTTCCTGTGCTTCAGGAAACCCCGAAGATTGTGAATCATCAAAAGAAGAAACAAAAACCTCAGACCTGGTTCTCGATATCAAAAAGTTTAATTCCTGAGCACATCATACGGATGACGGCTATTATTCCTGCCATGGAATCATAAAAAATGAGCAATATCTCATAAAATGATATTGCTCATTTTGTTTATATCCCGAAGTGATATTTTAATAATCAGGAAAATCTGTGATCCACCC
>CAYMLS010000278.1:0-6920 GCA_964390665.1 uncultured Bacteroidales bacterium
ATTCAAAAACGAGAATAACGCAGTATTTGGCGTTTTCTTGCAAAGACTAAGTAGATTAATTCAAACCATTCTATCACTAATTTTTACATTTTTATTCATATGAAAAAAACGAAGATTGTTTTTGTATTTTTGATTTTGATTAGTTCGGCGCATCTTTCTGCACAAAATTATTCATCCAGCATTGGTGTGCGCGGAGGTTTTTTTAGCGGTATATCCGGTAAATTTTTCATTGACAATGTAGATGCCATTGAAGTTGTCGGTGCTTTTCATCACCGGGGTTTGTTGGTTTCCGGTATGTTTCAGAGACATACCAATGCTTTTGATGCTCCAGGGCTGAATTGGTATTATGGTGCGGGTGTGCATTTAGGTTTTTACAACAGATCTTATACACCCTGGTATGATGACGAAGATGGAAATGTTAGTACTTTAGGAGTAAATGGCGTCCTGGGTCTGGAATACAAAATTGAAGAAATACCTTTTACTATAGGAGTGGATGTTACTCCTGCTTTCAACCTTATCGGACATACAGGATACTGGATGTCGGGAGGCGTTACTCTCCGGTATATCCTTAATTAAATGTTGCAGGAAAACGAATTTTCCTGCACTTTCCTTTTCCCGGAAAGAACCTGGAGAAGAAACCCAATCTAACTGTTTCACATGCCCTTTACCATCAAATCTGATTTTAAACCCACAGGCGACCAACCCGATGCCATCAGGCAGCTGGTGCAAGGTATTGAATCTGGTTTGCCGCATCAGACTTTGCTGGGTGTAACAGGTTCTGGTAAAACCTTTACCATTGCCAATGTTGTGGAAAAAATACAACGTCCTACCCTGGTGCTTAGTCATAATAAAACACTTGCCGCCCAGTTGTATGGAGAATTCAAGCAGTTTTTTCCTGATAATGCGGTAGAATACTTTGTTTCTTATTATGATTATTATCAGCCTGAAGCATTTATACCCACCACCAATACTTATATTGAAAAAGATCTTTCCATCAATGATGAAATAGAAAAGCTGCGTTTAAGTGCCTCCAGTGCGCTGTTATCGGGTCGCAGAGACGTGCTGGTGGTAAGTTCTGTATCATGCATATATGGTATAGGGAATCCTGATGATTTCAATGAAAACATCATCAGGATCAGCAAGGGTGATATCGTGAGCAGAAATAAGTTTCTCCATCGCCTCGTGGGGAGTTTATACAGCAGGACACAGGCAGATTTCACCAGAGGTACTTTCCGGGTAAAAGGGGATACTGTTGATGTATTTCCTGCCTATGCCGATCATGCTTTTAAAATTCTTTTCTGGGGAGATGAGATAGAATCTCTGGAAAGTTTTGATCCACTTACAGGACATACTTTTGAGGCATTTGATGAAATTTCCATTTATCCTGCCAATATTTTTGTTACCTCCAAAGACCGCATGTCCGATGCTATTTACCAGATCCAGGACGATATGATAAAGCAGGTGGAATATTTTCAGGAAATAGGACGTCCGCTGGAAGCCCAGCGTCTGGAAGATCGTGTAAACTATGATCTTGAAATGATGAGAGAATTAGGATATTGTTCGGGAATAGAAAACTATTCAAGGTATTTTGATGGCAGACGTCCCGGCAGTCGTCCCTTTTGTCTTCTCGACTTTTTTCCCAATGATTTTTTGATGGTTATTGACGAAAGTCATGTCACAGTTCCTCAGATTCACGCCATGTATGGCGGCGACAGAAGCAGAAAGCAGACACTTGTTGAATATGGATTTCGCCTGCCAGCAGCACTTGACAACAGACCGCTGAAGTTTGATGAGTTCGAGAACATGACCAATCAGGTGATTTATGTAAGCGCTACGCCTGCCGATTACGAACTTAAAAAGAGTGAAGGCATTGTAGTTGAACAGGTCATCAGACCTACCGGACTTTTGGAGCCTGTCATTGATGTGCGCCCCAGTTTGAATCAAATCGATGATCTTTTGAATGAGATCAACCTCCGAAGCGAAAAAGACGAGCGGATTCTTGTTACGACACTTACCAAAAGAATGGCCGAGGAATTGAGTAAATATCTTGATAATGCGGGCATAAGATGCCGATACATTCATTCTGATGTGGATACTGTGGAACGTGTAGAGATACTCAGAGACCTTCGTTTGGGTATTTTTGATGTACTCATAGGGGTGAACCTGCTGCGCGAAGGGCTCGATTTGCCCGAAGTTTCACTGGTGGCCATTCTGGATGCAGACAAAGAGGGTTTTCTCAGGTCTGAAAGATCCCTTACGCAAACCGCAGGACGTGCGGCAAGAAATATCAACAGCAGGGTAATAATGTATGCCGATAAGGTCACGGATTCGATGCGGAAAACCATTGAAGAGACTGACCGCAAAAGAGAAAAGCAACTTCGCTACAACGAAGAAAATAATATTACGCCTGAACAAATCAGAAGGTCTGTGGAATCCATTCACGGTCAAACGTCTGTGGCAGACACACGCACCAAAGCTTCCAATGCCTACATTGAAAAAGAAAATGTTGATATTGCTGCTGATCCGGTTGTTCAGTACATGAGCAAAGAGCAAATACAAAAAGCAATGAATAAAACCCGGAAGGAAATGGAAAAAGCTGCCAGGAACCTTGATTTTATTGAAGCTGCCCGGTTGCGGGACGAATTGTTTGCCCTGGAAAAAATATTCAAGGAAAAATATGTATAATTGATGCCCCCAAAGATGTTAAAAATTCGCTCATGAACTGAAAAATCTATAGTTTTGCACAAACATCGTATCCGCAAAGCAATGCTGGTATCATTTTAACTATCTCCGGTTTTGATCTGTATTTTTGAGCAGGCATTTGCTTTTGAATATTCAATATATAAATATTTATGTCCGACGCTTTTACACCTCTCAGTCATATTTTAAAGCAAAATCAAAAATTATTTCATCCACTTTTTCAACCCGACCTAAGTGCTGACAACACATTTTTCCTTGATTTGAGTATTCAAAATCCGGAAATGAAAGACCTGGATTTTAAAGATGTAAAAAGTTTTGACCGATATATATTTGGAAAGATCGGATCTGCTGGCAGACTTTATGGATACGGAGGATATATGGAAGACCGTGAGATTTACCGTCGGAGTCCTTTATTCGGATCAAAGGGCGCAGATATCAGAAGCTTGCACCTCGGTGTTGATGTATGGAAAAATGCAGGAGAACCCGTTTATTGTCCCTTAGATGCTACAGTGCATAGTTTTCAGAACAACAACAATTATGGTGATTATGGCCCAACCATCATTTTAAAACACCAGTTGGGCGATGAGGTATTTCATACGCTTTACGGTCATTTATCAATATCATCTTTAGATGATCTTTATGAAGGAAAATCAATAGCCAAAGGCATTAAGTTTTGTATTTTGGGCGATTATCCCGAAAACGGCGATTACCCTGCCCACCTTCATTTTCAGATCATCAGAGACATGGGAGAATACAAAGGCGATTATCCCGGAGTTTCCAATGATAAACAGAAGAATTATTATGCAGAAAATTGCCCTGATCCTATCTTGTTCTTTCATCAACTCGTACAATAATCACACATTCTGAAGATATTTAATTTCCGCAGTGGTTTAGATATTTTTGCAAATGCCATTATAAAGTCATAGTTTTGCATGTTATTTTACATTTAAAAAGTTAATACATCAATGGACATATTTAATAAAATGACAGAGAACATGGGACCGCTGGGTCAGTATGCCGACAGGATACATGGCTATTTTGCGTTTCCCAAACTCGAAGGTGAGATCTCCAACCGAATGAAATTCAGATCCAAAGAAAAGTTGGTATGGAGTTTAAACAATTACCTGGGATTGGCCAATCACCCTGAAGTAAGAAAAACAGATGCAGAAGCAGCTGCAGAATACGGTTTGGCAACTCCCATGGGTGCAAGAATGATGTCGGGTCAAACCGATATGCACGAAAAACTGGAAAGTGAACTGGCAGCTTTTGTAGGAAAAGAGTCTGCTTTTTTGCTTAATTACGGTTATCAGGGAATGGTGTCTATTGTTGAATCGCTGGTAAACAGAAAAGATGTGATCGTGTATGATTCCGAATCACACGCCTGTATTGTTGATGGTGTAAGACTGCACATGGGCAAAAGATTTGTTTTTCCGCATAACAACATAGAAAACCTGAAAAAACAGTTGGAACGTGCCACCAAAATTGCCGAAGAAACTGGTGGAGGTATTCTTGTGATCACCGAAGGTGTTTTTGGTATGTCGGGTGATCTGGGCAAACTCGATGAGATCGTGGCGCTGAAAAAGAACTATCAGTTCCGTTTGCTGGTAGATGATGCCCATGGTTTTGGAACGATGGGTAAAACCGGTGCCGGTGTTGGTGAACATTTGGGTGTAATGGATGAAATTGATGTTTACTTTGGCACTTTTGCCAAAGCGATGGCATCCATAGGTGCTTTTGTAGCCTCTAAAAAAGAAGTCATTTATTATATGATGTACAACATGCGTAGTCAGATCTTTGCCAAATCTTTACCCATGCCACTGGTGATCGGTGCGCTGAAAAGACTTGACCTGATCCGCAAGCATCCGGAGATGAAAGACAACCTTTGGAAAATTACCAATGCGCTGCAAAAAGGTCTTCGTGAAAGAGGATTCAACCTCGGCAATACCGAATCTCCTGTAACTCCTGTTTTCCTCTCGGGTCAGGCCAGCGAAGGAACCAATCTGGCATACGATCTGCGTGAAAATTTCAATATTTTCTGCTCTGTTGTGGGTTATCCTGTTGTTCCCAAGGGAGTCATCATCATTCGTATTATTCCTACTGCTGTCCATACCCTTGAAGATGTAGCATACACCCTCGAGGCTTTTACAAAGATCAAAGAAAATCTTGACGCAGGCAAATACTCTACAGGAGAAATTGTAGATATCTCGTATTGATAAATAAAATCATATTTACGGATATTTAAAGACATCCCTCCCAATTGTCAAAATGAGATTCATCATTTTCAGTTGAATGCATTGGGTTTCGGATGAAAACTTCAACGTTGGCTAGTGCCTCTATGGCAAAAAATATCAACGTTTTTAGTCAATATTTTAAAACAACCCACTTCCGGTTGACAAAAAATAAAAAATCATCTTTCTTTTGAAGAGAGATGTTTTTTTTAGCTTACTTCATTGAAAACCATACCATCATTTATAGGAAGGGATATGGTAAACTTTGCCCCTGCCCTTACATTTTCAGCATTCAAAATTCCTCCCATATTTTTTTCAATAATTGTTTTCGACATGTACAACCCTACCCCAGTTCCTTTTCCTTCCTCTTTTGTTGTGAAATAGGGATCAAAAATTTTGTGCATTACCTGCCCGGGTATGCCACCGCCATTGTCGGTGATGGCGATCACCGCATTTTTACCACGGGTTTGTGCGGAGATACGGATGGTAGGTTTTTGAATTTTCCTTTCCAATACAGCATCTTTTGCATTGCTGACAATATTCAGAATTACCTGAACAAATTCATTGGCATATCCATACAATATCATATCGTCTTCCAGATCGGTGATCAGGTTAATACCGTCCTTTTTCAGGGTAGAATCAACAAAAGAAACATACCTGTTAACCACTTCCTGCAGTTTAAAGAATTGTTTTTCTTTGTTGGGTTTGAAAAAATTCCTGAAATCGTCAATGGTATCCGACATATGCGTGAGCACAGACCGTATCTTTTCTTCACTTTTTTGCAGGTAATCTTCAGAAATTTCGCCAAATCTGAACGCATCAGCCAGATCATAAACAATGAGTCCGATAGCATTGAGAGGTTGTCGCCACTGATGGGCAATATTTCCGATCATTTCACCCATGGCAGCTTGTCTGGACTGCAGAAGCATTAACTCGTCTTTTTCTCTGTTTCTGTTCACCTCTATCTCCACCTGATTTTCGAGGTTTTCATTGAGTTCTTCCAAAAGGTTTTTCTGAAGTTTTAATTGGCTTTCAACAGTTTTTCTCCTTTCTACTTCTGCTTCCAGGTCTTTGTTGAGCATTTTTTGCTCGAAATTAGCCACCTCCATTTTCTGAAAAGCAGCCTCAAGTTTTTCCTCCATGAGTTTGCGTTCTGTTATTTCCTCCTTGATGGCCAAATATTCTGCCACTTCTCCTTTTTTGTTTTTGATGGGTGTTATGGTAGCCGATTCCCAGTAAAAACTGCCATCTTTTCGTTTGTTCTTAAATTCACCTTGCCAAACTTTTCCATTTTTGATGGTTTTCCAGAGGTTTTCATAATACTCATAGGGCTGATCATTAGATTTTAATATTCGGGGATTTTTCCCAATGGCTTCATTTACCTTATATCCGGTTGTTTCCTCAAACTTGGGGTTGGCAAAAAGAATATTGCCATCCAGATCAGTAATAACAATGGTATTAGCACTCTGCATGACAGCCGACTGAAACCTGTTAAACTGCAACTGACCTGTTTTCGCCTCTGTAAGAAGGGATGTGTAAGCTTCTTTCAGCTTATTCAATTGATATTCCAGTTCATTTTGCCGGGTGTTGTTTTGCAATGTTATGATCAGAAGTTCACTCTTTTTATCTAACCAGAAAACCTCTGCCTGGAATGAAGTCCGATTGCCTTTTTTGTCATTTAACCAAACATTTTCGCTGATGTTATGACCTGTTTTAAAAAAGCAATTTAGTTTTTTTAAAAGCACCTGAAAAGAAGGATAAACAGAAAGTTTTTTTTTTATTTTCCTATCATCATCCTCGAAATACAAACGAATATCCCCGGAAATTTTCAGGATGTCCAGATCTCTTAGAATAACCAAATAAGACATCCCGATCAGGTCGTAAGCATCTGCAAAGGTATTGCTGAGATTTATATGATGAGATGGATAATCCTGCTCTTTCATCTGTTTATAATTTTATTAATTCGGTCAGATGGAGCTCGCCAGCAATCTG
>CAYMLS010000279.1:0-6907 GCA_964390665.1 uncultured Bacteroidales bacterium
AGGCTAAGCGGAATTTGCAATTCCGCTTCCCCGGTCTCCAAAACCCCGCCTGCCCCTCGTCCGACGACTTCCCGCTCGTCGGACGACTGAAAAAACATGAAACCCCCGGTAAAAACCCCCGGCATCAGATACCACCGCCACCGCCAGCGGCGCATAACCTTTGTAGCAGGAAAGACCCCCAAAAGATCAGCCAGGTGCAGCGCACCGAAACATATTGTTTCCAAATTCCTTATCTTTGCATCAGGGAATGAAAGAAGCAAGGTCAGAGATGATTATACCTGTCTGCAAATATTTTGAATATTCCCTTTTAATAACAGAAAAAAACATCAAAATGTCAAAAAAGAAACCATCTGATCCCAATGCAGTCAATGAATCCATTGCCAGTAACGCCAGTAGCAGCGGACTGAATGAGGATGTTATTTGGCAACTGTTTAAAGAAACTGATGAAAAGGTTCAGGAAACCGATCGTATGTTTAAAGAATTGGATAAAAAGATAGAATGTTCTGCCCGGGAATGGGATGAGATTAAAAAGTATTTAGATGGTACAGAAAAAAGCGAAGGTGAGATAGCAGAAGATTATTTCTTCTCGGCTATTGACAGTGCAATGAAGGTGGGTAAGATGCATTTTAACTATATCGATCGCAACAGACACTGTAAGAAAAAATCTTTAGAAGTAGAATACGATCTTTTGTTATGGAGTGATCATAAGGTTGTGATTTTGGAGATTAAATCTAATTTTAAATTTAAATATTTAAGAAAATTCCATAATGAAAAGTTGAAAAAATTCAAATTGCTCTTTCCACAATACATAGATTTTAAGGTTTACGCTGGTGTTGCCGGTATGACATTTTCCGAAAATGTTGCAGAAACCGCGCAGCAATATGGTTTTTTTGTCCTCACACAGCACAATGAAAATTTGAAATTACTGAATGACAATGATTTTGAACCCGCTGAGGTAAGATGAACCGTTCCATGACATAAATATTGACACAGATCTACTAAGTTCGTCAAAGTACACATGGATGATAAACGCTGCACAAAGAACCTTCACCCTGTAGAGTCACGAAGTAAATATTCCAACAGGGAAGAACAACGAATCGTCCCCCGCCTTCCAGTTCGTCGGACGAATAGAAAAACAAATTTCAGAATCCCCCTTCCAGTTTTTCGCGCAGTTCGCTTTCGGTTACGCGCTCATAATCGCGGGTCACGTGGAAGTTTCTGTTGCGGACAATGAGTTTTTTATTGACCGATTGTGCCTGGTAGTAGATATTTAATGGGCCGATGCGCATGCTGTATTCGAGCATCAGACCGGGAATTTCGCGGTAGGGCGTGTCGAAATGGAAGTAGTCGCCCTGGATCTCTTCGGTGTAGAAGATTTCTGATTCGTATTCGATGCCAAATTCGTTGGTTACCCGGGCAATGGCTTTTTTGCAGTTGTACCCCAGAATTTCTTTGGTTTCGTTGGTATATTCTATTTCGGGTTGAGGCATTTCGTCGATAGTTTTGTCGATCTCTTCAAAAGATTTTACGATGACGTAGCGCTCGCCCATGATCTCGAGCATGGTGCGTACTTCATTTCTTTCGGGTTCAACGATCTTTACCTGCGACAGTCCGGCATTTTCTCCACTCAGTTCTGCCCTTATCATATTCTTTTTGGTGAGGATCACTTTTCTGTCGGGCAGTTCCTGCAGTTCGGCAAGGTCGACAGTACTTCCGGGGTAGGAGATGCTGTAAACGATCCGTCCTTTGAATGGTTTTTGGGCAAAAGCCGTTGCCATCAGCGACAGAAAGACCAGGATCAGCAGAAACCGGAGATGTGTTTGGAGAAAAAACATATGTTACCTGTTAAAAACTAAAATGATATACGATACAAATGTATGCAAAGTTTCAGAATCCTAATGTTTTCAGCATAGACTTATAACTTTGTTCTTTGGCGAAAAGTTTGGTGTTGTATTCCCCCTCTTCGTCGCGGTCGATGGTCACCATTTTGGGAGCGGGGATGAGGCAGTGCTGCAATCCGCCAAATCCACCCAGGCTTTCCTGGTAGGCGCCGGTGTGAAACATGCCGATATATTGTTTTTTATCTTTCCTGATTTTGGGTAGAAAGACAGCGTTGGCATGGGATTCGGCGTTGTAATAGTCCTGGCTGTCGCAGGTAAGTCCGCCGAGGTTCACGCGCTGGTATTCAGAATCCCAGTTGTTGATCGCCAGCAGTATAAACCGTTGTTTGATGGCCCATATGTCGGGCAGGGTTGTCATAAAGCTGCTGTCGATCATGTTCCAGAGTTCCCGGTCGTTTTGCTGTTTCTGGTCGAGTATGGAATAGAGCACGGCACCGCTTTCACCAACGGTAAAGCTGCCAAATTCGGTGAATATGTTGGGTTCCTGCACCTGATGCTGGGTGCAGATATTTTTGATCTGGGCAATGATCTCTTCGGTCATGTATTCATAGTCGTATTCAAATCCGAGGCTGTTTTTCACCGGAAACCCACCGCCAATGTTCAGTGAATCCAGTTCGGGGCAGATCTTTTTCAGGTCGCAGTATATATTCACACATTTGGAAAGTTCGTTCCAGTAATAAGCAGTATCTCTGATGCCGGTATTGATGAAAAAATGGAGCATCTTCAGTTCGAACCGTGGGTTTTTCCTGATCTTTTCCCTGTAAAAGGGTACAACATCATTGTATCGTATGCCCAGGCGCGAAGTATAGAATTCAAACATGGGTTCCTCCTCAGAAGCGATGCGGATGCCCAGCTGGCATTTTCTCCCTGGTTGAACGAGTTGTTCGTAGGTATCGAACTCCATTTTGTTGTCGAGCACAGGGATGGTATTTTCGAAACCCATATTGATCAGTTCGGCAATTTTCTGCTTGTAGAGGTCGCGTTTGAAACCATTGCATACCACATATTTGTTTTTGTCGATGAGCTGGTTGTTAAACAGTTCTTCTACAATAAAAATATCGAAAGCCGAGGAGGTTTCCAGGTGGATGTCGTTTTTAAGTGCTTCCTGCAACACAAAAGAAAAATGCGAACTTTTGGTGCAGTAGCAGTAGTTGTAGTTTCCATTGTAGTCGACCTTGGCCATAGCCACGTGAAACAAACGCTTTGCTTTTTGTATTTGCTGACTGATCTTGGGCAGGTAATGAATCCTGAGCGGGGTTCCGTATTGCTCAATAATGTCCATCATGCAAATATCATGGAAATACAGCTCGTTGTCAATTACTTTGAACTCTTCCTGTGGAAATTCAAAAGTCTGCTCAATGAGGTCGATGTATTTATTTTTCATCTGTTTATAATTTGATTAAAGCGGTTCTCGTTTTTCCAACGAGAGAGCTCGCTAACAGTCTGACTGCATGTTTTACATTGCCGCGATTTATAATCATGGGCGTGTGTGTCAAAATCTTTGTCATGGCTCGGTTCACTTATCGGTAATTTTTTAAAGGGTAAAAAAGAAGCGGGGGCAACCACGCTTTTGATGGTTTATCCCATTGTGTTATTAATTTTGGGTCTCGTCAATGGGTTTTAAAAGCGTAAAAGTAATCAATTTAAAGAACATGAAGTGCACTTGTTTTTAAAATTCGGATGATGAGCATTTTTTGATAAATCAGGTGTAAATGTTTGAAAAATAGTTTTGTATGATTGCATCTGAAAAGGTCACATGAATTTAAGAGATGAAAAAATATGAATTTTGTTGCCAATCGGGGTGAGATGATTTTCTGCATGAAAGGGAAACCGGTTCATCTGCATGAAGCGGAAACCGATTGAACGGATCAGTGGTTTGGGTTGGGAATGATTTTTCTGTGGTGGTTTGATCAGCACTGTCCATAAAAAAACCTCTCCTCAGGCGGAAAGGTTTTTTGTTTAAAACCCGGTTCAGATGTTTGAATATCAGGGTTCAGGATGGGTTGGACATATGTTGATGCATGTTGCAGCAATGGCTATTCCATCACTACCGTGTATCCTGACTCTTCGATCACCTGTGCGATGAGCATAAGATCGACCTTGTCTTTGTCGTAAACGATCATCACCTCTTCTCTTTGGTGCGATGCCACAACGTTTTCAACCCCTTCCAGTGCACCAACGCGTCTGTTTACCAGCGCTTCACATCCACCGCAATCCATGCCGTGCACGGTCAGCACCATCTCCGACTGTTCGGCCGGTGCCGCAGATTCTTCCATGCCTGTTTGCTGACCGGACATGTTTTCAACATAATAGGGAGCGGCAAGCAATATCAGTGCAAATACAGTGATGAACCCCATGGTTACCATGGAAGGCGTTCTGCCACGGAGAGAAGGATTTTTTTTCTTTTTTTGCATGATCCTGAAATTCTGTATCCACATAACAACCAGCAAAGCCAGAACCAGTCCCACAATAAACGGCCAAAATTCAAGTATCCCCGCAAAAGGATTGTTGACGGCAAGGTTTACACCCGGTGCGAACACCACTATATTTTTTGCAGTAATACCACCAAACAAGGTGGCCAGAAAACTGAAAATGAAAAATACCATGATTTTTTTTATTTAAAAGTTTGTACAGTAAAAGTAACAAAATTATTTGTGAATGGTTTGATGGTGGATTGTCAGATTCTTTTATTGTTGGATTGCCTGTTGGTTTCATGGTTTCATGGTGGATTCTCCATCTTCATCTTTCCCAAATGCCAGATGCAAGAGGCAGGTTTGAAGTGCTCAATGGCACTTATGCGTCTTATGGGTTTCAAAATACTGTATGGTTGATCACCACCCAATACCAATCGTCCACTGCAAAACCTTTTTCAATACAGCATTGGTCTGAGTAGACCATCTGCCATGATGAGCAGCATGATCACGAGAAAGTAAATGTTGGTGATAAAAAAGGCGTGGTTGACATGGAAGTTTTTCCTGATGGAGAAATAAAACCATACCACCAGCGCGGCAGATAGGGCAATGATGGCACCTCCGATGATGTATCCTGTGATCACATCAAAAAGGGGGAGCATGATGGCGGTGAGTGCAGTGGCGGCAGTCCACGAGAAGGTAAGCCGGTATATTTGCTGCGAAGAAAAAGTATGGGTGATGGATGGGAACCCCGCTTTTTGGTAGTCGTCGCCATGGCGGAGCAGGATCAGCCAAAAGTGAGGGATCTGTCCGGTGAAAAAGAATACGGTGATAAATGCCACGTCGTGATGAAAGAGCCAACCTCCTGCTGCGGTCCATCCAATGGCAGGAGGGATGGCACCCACCACGGCTCCGGGTATCACTGCCCAGGGAGAAAATCTTTTCAGGGGCGTGTAGATGCCATTGTACCACATCAGAGTTACCAGCGCCAGGGTCATGGGTACCGTGCCATTGCGCATGGCAAGCAGGGTAGTTCCGCCGGCGATCAGTAGTAAGGTAAAAACAAATGCCTGCCTCATGGAAAGTCTTCCGGAAGGGATTGGACGCATTTGCGTGCGTTTCATCTTGCGGTCCATGTCCGATTCCTGTATCTGGTTGAGTGCCGAAGAACCCGCTGCCACCAGCAAAACCCCCAGGAACATGCTGAGCCAGTTGCCTGTAAATCCACCACTGAAAAGGATGTATCCGGTAAGTGCCGAAAAGGATACCGACAGGGTGATGATGGGTTTGGTGAGTTGAAGATAAGGTTGAAAACGGAATTTATTGTGCTTGTTCATGTGTGCTGATGATGGAGAAGTTTTGATTTTGAAGGGGATATCTTTAAATGGGAACCGGTTTTGAAATTATGTTTTTTATCAATAGCGCTGTGTTTGCAGGCAAAGTTAGTGATTTTATTGTTTGATTGTGCCCATCGTCCAACGACTTCCAGTTCGTCGGACGAATAGAAAAAGAAGAACAAAAAATCTTAACTTTGAGATTTATGACACTAAAATGAAAGAATCCACCATGAAGGCGAACGAAAGGTACCAATTACATTGGCAAACAGGTTTTTCACGTGAAAAAAGCAAACCTCCGGCAGAATGGCATGCCGCTGTGGTGCCGGGTGCCGTTCAACTCGATTATGCCAAAGGCAAAGGCTGGTCTCCTTATGAATTTTCCGACAATTATAAAAACTATGCATGGATGGAGGATGTGTACTGGTTCTACAGGACGACCTTCAGCAAACCGACCCTGAAAGAAAGAGAAAGGGTGTTTTTTGTTTCCAAAGGGATCGACTACTGTTTTGAGATCTTTTGCAACGAAAACAGGATATTGAAACAGGAAGGGATGTACACACCTGTTTCGGAAGATATTACACCGTATCTGAAGGAGGAGAATGAGTTGTGGGTGGTGATCTTTCCAGCACCCAAGGTTTTCACACATGAAGTAAGTCGCTTTCAGGCAGACAGAAGTTGTAAACCTCCCAGCAGTTATGGATGGGACTGGCATCCGCGCCTCATACCGCTGGGTATCTGGGATGAAACAGGTATAGAGGTGAGAAAAAAGTCATTTGTTACACAGATATTGCCGGTTGTGAACCTGTCAGATGATCTTTCATCGGCACAGATAAAGATTACGATGAGGGGTGCGCATATAAAACAATTGGTGGCAGCACTTTACGACCCGTCTGGAAGGATGGTTGCTGAAAAGAAACTGCAACAACCGCAATCAGAAACGGCGGAGGTTGATTTTCTTCTTGAAAATCCTGTGCTCTGGTGGCCGGTAGGTTTTGGCGAGCAGAACCTTTATAAGGTGAAGATATCTCTTTGGGATGAGCAGGAGAAGGAGGAGATCGGTTCCTTCATCCGGTGTTTTGGAATCCGGAAAACCCGTTTGGTGATGAATACGGGTGCGTGGGATGAACCCTCCACGTTTCCCAAATCGCGAAGCGTGCCACCCATTGCCCTGGAAATAAACAACAAAAGGGTGTTTGCCAAAGGAACCAACTGGGTGCAACCCGAGATCTTCTATGGTACGATCGATAAGCAGCGCTAC
>CAYMLS010000280.1:0-6904 GCA_964390665.1 uncultured Bacteroidales bacterium
CGCTTTCTTTATCAAGCACAGATAAAATCGTGGGTTTTCTTGCTGACACTATTTGGTCTTTGTATTAAATGAGTCCAGTAAAAAAAGTATTTGTCCACAAATTTACACGAATTTAATTGATTGAATTTCAGCAATATAAAACAAAACAAAATTTACACGAATGTCTAAAAACAAGTTTTTAGACTGTACTCATTAAATTATGATCAGAAAGCATTTATACCTTTTAAAAAATATCATATCTTTGAAAGATGATGGTATTGCGTATTCAAAATTGCAATTCTCAAAAAAAATAAGCTGCAATCATGAATCCACTCAAAAAAATATATTGTATAAAAATTACACGAACCGTAAGCCCGGCCAAGCCAAGTGACACTAATTTTAATGGTTGATATTCAGATAATGAAGCAAATATACATTTTCACGAATTTCCGAACGTAAATTTTCGGAATGGTCCCGATCATCTTATTCAAACAAACATAAATTTCAAAACGTATGGAAAGATCGTTTTTTTTCGGACAGCATTACTTGTATGCAATGCTTTTAGTAGCAATATTTGTTTTTGCCTCGTGCAACAACACAAACCAACAACAGGAGACCACCAATGAAGAGACCTCCGGCGTTGTTTCGCATCCCGAATGGTCAAAGGATGCTGTACTCTATGAGGTGAACGTAAGGCAGTTCACCCCTGAAGGAACCTTTCAGGCTTTTGCCGAACACCTGCCCCGTATCAAAGAAATGGGGGTCGATATTTTGTGGTTCATGCCTGTTACCCCTATCGGTGAGATCAACAGAAAAGGTTCTTTGGGAAGTTACTACTCTGTAAAGGATTATACCGCCATCAACCCCGAGTTCGGAACCATGGAAGATTTCCAATCATTGGTGGAGGATATCCATGCACTGGATATGCATGTGATCATCGACTGGGTAGCCAACCATACCGCCTGGGATCATGAATGGACAAGCACGCACCCTGAATATTACCATACCGATTCATTAGGCAGTTTTACCCCTCCCTATGATACCGACTGGACCGATGTGATACAACTGGACTACAACAACAAAGACCTTTGGAATGCCATGGCTGAGGAAATGAAATTTTGGGTGGAAGAAATGAATATCGATGGTTTCCGCTGTGATGTCGCTTACCTGGTGCCCACAGAATTCTGGGATATGGCACGTGCCGAACTGGAAGCGGTGAAGCCGGTTTTCATGCTTGCCGAGGCCGACCATCCCGAACTCATGGAAAATGCTTTTCATGCCGGATACTCCTGGACCTTTCATCACGCCATGAACGGAATTGCCCAGGGTACCGACTCCGTTGCCTCCCTCAACAGATACTTTTACGAAGAAAACCAGGGAAACTACCCCGATGGTGCCTATAAGATCAACTTTATTTCCAACCATGATGAAAATTCATGGGCTGGAACCGTTTTTGAAAGACTGGGAGATGCCATGGAAACCTTTGCCGTGTTGGCAAATACCGCACCGGGTATGTTTCTGCTTTATAACGGACAGGAAGCAGCACTGGACAAAAGGCTTGATTTCTTTGAAAAAGATACCATCAACTGGGAAAATCTGAAATATCAGGATTTTTATACAACCCTGTTTGAACTTAAGGCAGAAAACAAAGCCCTGTGGAACGGCAATGCCGGTGGAGCCATTGAAAAAGTGACCACCAGTAACGATGACAGGATTTTTGCCTTTACCCGGGAAAAAGACAACCACAAAGTATTCGTGGTTACCAATCTTTCGCCTTCAAATACCAGCGTATCCTTCTCTGAAGGTGATTTTACAGGCACCTGGAACGAACTCTTCTCTGACAATGAAGTGATCATTGATGAATCTTTCTCCCTGGAATTAACGCCTTGGGAATACAGGGTTTATTATTGGAACTAGATGTCAGGGGATTGTTGGATTGTTGGATTGTTGAGGGCTATTCAAAAAAAAGAGCCGCATACGGGTGTATTTGGCTCTTTTTGAAAATGAGGAGGGGGAAAGAACTTTTTGTTTTTCACGTAAAAGAACAGATCATCACAGACATCTTGGTTGATTCCGGCTATTAGAATCAGATGCTTTAGAGTGCAAACTTCCTGCTGTAGACAGATTCTCTTTTAACGCCATCCATGTAATTGACCACGATGGCAGATACATTGTTGTCAACGTGGAAAGATATCTGAGGCTGATCTGTGGTCAAAGAACCATTGTAGAGCACATTTCCCATCATATCCGTTACAATGACCCTGTCCTGTGACTGAAAACCGCCCTGAATGGTTACCTGGTTTTGAGATCTGTACACATTATAAATCGCGAACGTATTCAGTTTCTGCTTTTCAATGGCAACAGGCTGAAATATTTCAAAGGCACCATCAAAATCGTTTTGTACCAACCGGTAGTAATAGATACCCGATTGCGTTTCTGTGTCTGTGTAAGCATATTCGATCAGGTGATTGCTGTTACCGGCAGACTGAATGGTTTGCAATGCGCTCCAGTTTTGTCCATCGGTACTCCTTTCAACGGTAAAAAAATCGCTGTTGGTTTCAGAAGCCGTTGCCCAGGTGAGCAGCACATCATTATTGTTATCAATTTGTGCTTCAAAATAAAGCAACTCCACCGGCAGAACCTGACAATCCAGATAAACCACATTGTTAATATATCCAGGATTGTTTACACTGCCCTCGCAGGCATAAAAAACATTATCAGAACTGTTACTATTAAAAACATAATCATTATCTACATCCAAAGTACCCAATACCTGGATTTCGGAATTCTGACCGAAAGAAAAGTTCCATCCGGAAACAAGTGCTTCTCCATCAACAAGCATGAGCAATTCATTTCCAAAAGATGTACTTGTGGCACTGGTAAATGTGCCGTTATCGGTAACATGAACATAAGTATTATTGCCAGCAGTGAATCCACCGCCTGCCGTATTTGCAAAATTGCCTTCAATCATCATTTCTAATGCATCGCCGAAATTCATCGTTTTGGAAGTTAGAAAATCACCATTTTCGCCCACCTGGATAGATGAACCATCACCTGCACTAAAATTACCGCCAGATGTATTTGCAAAATAGCCTTCAATCATCATTTCTAATGCATCGCCGAAATTCATCGTTTTAATAGTTAGAAAAACACCATTTTGGCCCACCTGGATAGATGAATCATCACCTGCCGTAAAATCTCCACCAGATGTATTTGCAAAATTGCCTTCTACATTCAGAATTAAATTGTTTTCAGTTTTAAAAGTTTGCTTGATTGTTACATCTCCTGTTTCTTCAATATTGATTGTCATATCATTTCCTGTTTCCAAACCCTGTCCACCAGAAAGTATAAGTTCTCCAGATATATTGAAAGTTGAGTTGTCCTGGGCTTTCAATGATTGAGAGTTCTCCATGAAACCACCTTCTGAAACATTAAATTCAGCATTTTCACCTGTTTCAAGCGTAGAAGTATTTTTAAAATAACCTTCTTCTGAAACATTAAAAACTGTATTGTTCTTCAGAACCGAGTTTGTTTTATTCTCAAAACTTCCGTGAATATCAAATGTGATATTGTTTTTGGCTTCAAATTCATTCCAGTTAAAGATCATCGATCCATTAACAATAAAGTGAGCATTAGTGCCTACCTTGAATGTATTCCATCCATTTTTAGTGAAGGAGCCGTTGACCTCCACAGTAACACCATTACCCATCTCATGTTTTTGGGCATCGGCATGGAAAACCACTGCATGTCCTTCATTGATCCTGATGGTGATGTTGTTTTGTTTTTTTGGGGGAACATTTCCATTTTCCCATGTGGAACTGTTTGTCCATTGCCCGGATTGAACTGTTTGATAATCCTGTGCGAAAGAGGAGAATGAGAAAAGAAAAATTGTTGCTGAGAAAAGTATGTGTAAGATATTTTTCATTGTATGTGATTTTTAATGTTCATTTAATTGTTGTGCCGGATACACATATCAGTATTAATTCTTACACAAAGATAGGTATTTTTACCTACCTGGTAAAAAGTACTAACACCTAACCCAAATCCAACGCAAAAAAATTCAAAATAAACAAATAAAAACACTGAATTACAGTCACTTAAAAGTTATAAACAATCAATAACATGAACACTAAAACCTTTCGGTATTCATTTTCAAGAGAAGAATACATGCTAATCATTACCTAAAACACAATAAGTATTTATTGCAGTACATAATAAGTATTTACATTATGACACAAACAAGTTAAACAAACATGAACCGAACCATGAAAATCATATTGACACACGGGCATGGTTATTTGGAAAACCAACAGTCAATCAGCGTGATATTGAAATCATTGCCATTGCAGGTTATAACCTTTCTGTACCAACCAACGGGTTGAAAACCCAATTCAATTCAGCGCAGGGCATCGGCGTGTGAATCAGGGTTGATTATATTTTTTGCCTCCTGAAAGGACAGAATATAATCTCATATCACCGCACCTACGGCGCTCATGATTTGTATGACGCCCATTTTCTACCCATATGGTCGCGGCGCTGCCGCTTTTTGTGAGATGCAGCGCAGTGCAAATATGATAAACCGGGCTTTGACAATAATTTTGACACAATTCTACCGAGCATGTCGAAGTACATGCGGATGATTCTACGGCAAGCTCAAAGAACGGGACAGACCCATCTGAGCGCTTTAATCAAATTTTTAATCAGATAAAACCATGTATCAACATAACAATCAAGCAATCCAACAATCAAGCAATCCAATAATACAACCATCCGACCATCCAAAATCCCAAAATTCCCTGCTGTCATAATCACAGATATTATAATTTTGCAAAAAGAAACCTCATTCCAGGGTTTTAAAATTTCATTTTCATAACATAAATCAACATATGCAATCTATTCCCGAGCAAATTTCATCAAAGTTACCTGGTACAGGAACATCTGTTTTTGCCGTAATGACCCAATTGGCCAACGAGCATAATGCCATCAACCTGTCGCAGGGATTCCCTGATTTTCCGGTTTCCGAAGAGTTGATCAGCCTTGTGCACAAAAAAATGCGGGCAGGTTATAACCAGTATGCACCTATGCCGGGTTTGCCCAAACTAAGGGAGGAAATTGCCCTCAAAACAGAATTTCTTTACAGTGCCCAATACAACCCTGATACAGAAATTACCGTTACAGCCGGAGCCACACAGGCTATTTTCACTGCCATTTCTGCCTTTGTGCGGGAAGGAGATGAAGTGATTGTATTTGAACCCGCATACGATAGTTATGTGCCCGCCATCAAACTCAACGGGGGTATCCCGGTTTTCTCCTCCTTGAAATTGCCTGACTACCACATTGATTGGGAAGAGGTGAAAAAACTCATCAACGGCCGCACCAGGATGATCATCATCAATACACCACACAATCCTACCGGAAGCATACTAAGCGCCTCCGATATGCTGCAGTTGCAGAAATTAACCCGCGACACTTCCATTCTGGTTCTCAGCGACGAAGTTTATGAGCACATTATTTTTGATGGGTATGAACACCAGAGCGTTTGCAGGTTTCCTGAATTGGCTCAGCGCAGTTTGGTGATGTGCTCATTCGGAAAGACTTTTCATGCCACAGGTTGGAAACTGGGGTATTGTGTTGCACCCCAAAACCTGATGAAGGAATTCAGGAAGGTTCACCAGTTTGTTGTGTTTACCGTCAACACACCGGTTCAGCATGCTGTGTCAGAGTATATCAGCAACAGGGAAAATTATTTGCATCTGGGGGCGTTTTATGCCCAAAAAAGAGATTATTTCCTTGATCTGATCAGCTCATCGCGGTTCAAACCCGTCACCTGCAACGGTACCTATTTTATGGTACTGGATTACAGCAGCATATCTGACGAACCCGAAATGGAGTTCGCCACACGTTTAACCAAAGAATCCGGAATTGCATCGGTACCCAATTCCTATTTCTACCGCAATAAAGAAAATCATCAAACCCTGAGGTTTTGTTTTGCCAAAGGTGACCAAACCCTCGAAAAAGCTGCAGAAATATTATGTCGAATATAAAAATTGGATTGGTACAAACCATCCTGCATTGGGAAAACCCATCAAAAAACAGGGATCTGCTCGAAAAAGAGATCGAATCCCTCAGCAAAGAAACAGAAATTGTGGTTCTGCCGGAAATGTTCAGTACAGGTTTTAGCATGCAACCTGAAGTATGCGCCGAAGAGCATGAAGGAGAATCTTTCCGTTGGATGAAACGCATTGCCGGCGAAAAACAAATGGTTGTAACGGGCAGTATCTCTACCCATGAAAACGGGAAGTATTACAACCGCCTCATCTGGATGCAACCCGACGGCAATTATCATCAATACGACAAAAACCACCTGTTTACCTTTGCCGGTGAAAACAAGCATTATACACCAGGTACAGAGCGTATTGTTATTGACTACAAAGGATGGAAATTTTTACCTGTCATTTGTTACGACCTTCGCTTTCCTGTTTTTTTACGCAACCATTTTCACCACGAGAAAGGTTTTGAATACGATGCCATGATCTGTGTTGCCAATTGGCCTGCACCACGCAGTCATCCATGGAGAATACTCCTGATGGCGCGTGCCATTGAAAACCAATGCTATGTGATAGGTGTCAACAGGATCGGTGAGGATGGGAACGGAATCCGGTATTCGGGAGATTCTGCCCTGATCCATCCGGTGGGAGAAAACCTGTCGAACCTCATGCCCAACGAGCAAAAAAGTGAAACCGTGCCCATGCCCCGTTGCCAGCTCGATGACTTCCGCAATAAATTCAGGGTTGCCATGGATTGGGATGATTCTAAAATGGGGTGATGCTGCTTAAAAATCCTCTTCCAGCATGAGTTCATAAATGTTGACGACCATATTCCGTGCAGATTCCATGATCTGATCTGTGGTATATAAAGTGCCATC
>CAYMLS010000281.1:0-2034 GCA_964390665.1 uncultured Bacteroidales bacterium
CAGTATTATAAATTGCTGATTTAATTTAAAGTGGTGGAGGCGGCGGGAGTCGAACTCCCTATTTTAATGTATTTCCCTAAAACTCCCGTACCTTCCTTTTTTTAATATTTATCTTATATAATTAACAATAATATCGTATTTTGTTTTCCTTTATTAACCCTTGACCTCATCAAACTGGTGGGATAATGGTGGGACTGATAAGTTTGTTTTTAAGTCCAGTTCAAGGAGGTCATATGGCGGCCAAATGGTTTAAAACTCAATACCCGGGTGTGAGATATAGAGAGCATAAATTAAAAAAGTATAATAACAAGCCAGACCGGTATTTTTCAATAAGATATAAGATTAACGGAAAACCAAAAGAAGAAGGCTTGGGTTGGGCCTCCAGTGGCTGGAATGCCCTTAAAGCACAAAATTTAAGGTCGGAGCTTTTGGAAAACCAAAGGCGGGGTGAAGGCCCTACAAGTTTGAAAGAGAAACGTAATGATGCTTTGAAAGTAAAAAAAGAAAAAGAGGAACAGGAAGAGCGTGAACTGCTTGAAAACATTCGATTTCGTGAGTTGGCAGATCGTTTTATAGAGTGGGGGAAACGAAACAAAGGCGATTGGAGGCACGATAGAGGGAGATTTGACAACCTGATTCTGCCCATAATTGGAGATTTGAGGTTAAAAGATATCCAGCCTACTCATATTGAACAAATAAAGAACGCTTGTATTGATAAAGGTTTTTCCGCAGCCAATACGAGACATTATCTTCAGACCGTGCGCGCTACCTTCAATCATGCCATCAAAAATGATTTGTTTGACGGGAAAAATCCGACAAGCAACATCAAGTTCCCCAGAAAAGACAATAGGCGTATGCGCTTTTTATCCTATCAAGAGGCACAGGATTTGCTAAACGCTTTAAAAAAGAAAAGCCAGGATATGCATGATATAGCATTACTGTCTTTACATACTGGGTTAAGGCTGGGAGAGTGCTTTGATTTGTGTTGGTATAATATTGACTGGGAAAATGAAATTATTCACGTAGTGGATACAAAGAATGATACTTCACGACCCGCCTTCATTACTCCAGCAGTCCGGGAAATGTTGCTGAGGCGAAGGAAAATAATTGATAATACTTTGGCTTTCCCTTCCAGGGATGGTGACCGTTTCAAGAAGCTAAGCCATTCCTTTTACAATACAATAGAAGAAATGGGCTGGAATACGGGAATTGAGGATTCAAGGCAAAAGGTCGTATTTCATACTCTCAGGCATACCTTTGCCTCTTGGCTCGCAATGCAAGGAGAGAGCTTGTTGACAATCAAGGAATTGCTGGGCCATAAGTCAATTGAAATGACACTTAGGTACAGTCATCTTATGTCCGATCAAAAAAAGGAGGCTGTAAGCAAGCTTGGGAAAATCGCTAAAGAAAATACTGTCACAGAGGAGAGTTAAATGCCTTATAAAGATATTTTTCACCGGGCGCTGGGCGGAGAATTAATTAATAAAACCCGACCGGTAATGGATTTGCTGCGCTATATTCAAGCAGAATCCGATTTAAATAAACAATATACAAGCAATTCCGAGGATACCCGCACGAAGTTGAAGGAATTCTATGGCTTTTTGGAGGAAGTGCTTGAAATGAAGGAAGAGGTCTCTTCCAAAAGTGAGTTTCAGCTTCATCATGATCTTGAAGCAATTGAAATCTCTGATTTTGATATAGATATTAAAAAAGCTGTGTTGGGGCAAATAAAGGAAGGGCTTAATTCAGTCGCACCTCAAGAAGGGGAAGATCCAGCCTCAGGGGAAATCAGCGTTACTCTTCAAACAAAGCAGTGGACCGATATTCTGGAAAAGATGGCAAAGCATTCTGAGGTCATTGAATTGTTAAACACGAGCCTGCAGATGTTAAACAAAATAAACCAGACCTATATCGACGCCGCCGAGGTATATGATAAGAAATACGATAATGAAGGAAATTTTATCAGAACAGAGAGCAGGAATGCGGAAGTAGCGCAGATCCTCGGTTTGAATAAATCTGGCAAGAGACAGGAAA
>CAYMLS010000281.1:2044-6850 GCA_964390665.1 uncultured Bacteroidales bacterium
AGGAAACGATTGATAGGAGTCAATTATACATTCATTTTATGATCAGGCACGCTCTGGCCAAAAAGCGCGGAAAGCTATCATCTGAAAAAGTAAATGATATAATTCAAAGTTTATCCAAAATGTTTGATTGCAATATAAGTACGACCAAGCAGTACCTGAAAGAAGAAATCTCAAAGAGACAAACAGAAGATAATGACTATTTAAGTCCCGACCCTCAAGAAATGTATTTACGAGGCCTTAGAAGGTCCAAAGATTAGTTAAACCAAAAGCCTCAAGCCAATTTTGAACCCCCCCCCTTAAAAGCACCGCACCATTTTCTTGGTATCGCCTACATTGCCCATTTTTTAATCAGTTAAGCTTCCTTTTTTGGGACCGGTCAAAAAAAATTTGACGCCCAAATAATTATAACTTTTTGTTTTATTTATGTAAAAAAGATACGTATCTTAACTACGTGTGCTTTATTACAGGCAATCCATATTTTTTCCTGCAAAGACATTCGGGAACTAAAAAAAACTTCAATCTTGTGGGAAAGGAGTCATATGGGACCAATAAGAGACGCTTATCAAAAGCTTCGGAATCAATGGGATTCAAGCATTGTTTCTCGGGATCAGATCGAAAGGTTCACTGGTGGAGCGATTACCGCAAAAAGAATGGCTAACCTCGACTCCCTCGGTGAAGGACCAGACGGACGGATGCGAGTTGGCCGCAAAGTGGTTTACCGCGTTGACAAGTTCATTGAATGGCTGGAATCCCGAACCCAGGAGCTTGTGTAAAAATGAAGCCACCACTGAATTTTTTAAAACTGCAGCCCAATAATATCCCGGACGAACTCAAGCAATATGATCAGTGGGTGGTCTGGAAGGCCGTTCATCGCGATGACAAAATTACCAAGGTACCATACGACGCGAAAAGCGGAGAACATGCTAAAGCCAACGATCCAAACACCTGGTCATCATTTGATAAGGCATGGGATGCCTATGAATCCGGCCTCTACACAGGGATTGGCTTTGTGTTGACTAAGGACGATCCGTTTTGCGGCTGGGATCTGGATCATTGCCGGGATGTTGAAACCGAAAAAATTGAAGATTGGGCGAAGGATATTGTCGACAGGCTGGGGGGCTATACCGAGGCTTCCCCAAGTGGCACCGGGCTGCGGATCATCGTAAAGGCTAAACTTCCGCCAAGGGGCAGAAAAAAGGGCAATATCGAGATTTATGAAAACGGGCGGTATCTGACCATGACGGGGCATGCAATATGATCTCAGCGACAATTCCAGGCAAACAGCAGGAAGTTACCAGGCTTCATTCAGAGTTATTCGGCAATGAATCCGCTAATGCAAGCGCGGAACTTGATCTCTCCAAATTTTCGGAGGCAGATGGAGAAATCCTTAAGCAAGCGCTTCAATCCAAAACCGGCTATAAATTGGAAAAGCTGCTAAGGGGCGATTGGAGCGGCTTCAATTCCCAGTCAGAGGCTGAACAGGCGCTGTCCAATATCTTGGTTTTCTGGTTAGGTCGGGACTTTCAACGTGTTGATGCAGTGTTCAGGCTGAGCGGTTTGTACCGTGGGAAGTGGGATGAGCGGCATTATGCTGATGGCAGCACCTATGGGGAAGTAACGATCCAAAAAGCGATAAAAACTGTCCGCGAAACCTATCCTGAAAGAATAGAAAAAAGGTCACAGTTGGGGGGAACCGGCTCATCAGCCCGAAAACAGAGAAAGTGGAAGCAAGCCCGGGAATTATTCCCCAAAAAGAGCTTCCCATGGCATATATTCCCTCCCGAACTTGCAGACAGTCTGAATCAACTGGCCCGAAGTTGTGCGACAAGCCCCATAGCCCTGCCGGGTGCGGCAATGGCGATCATTGCAGGTCTGGTCGGCTCGACGGTGGCGGTATCACCAAAGCCGTCATGGAAAGAGCCCCTGATATTATGGTTCATTGATATACGCCCTAGTGGATCTGGAAAAACTCCAGCCGTAAGACAATTAACCGGTGTACTGTCCAAATTTCAAAAAGAGGTCAATAAGCAATACCAAATTGAGTACGAGAGATGGGAGGAGGAGAACCGGAACCGTCGAAACAATCAGGGCAGAACGCCTCCTCCGGCCCGTCCGCGCGGATATTTTACCACTAACTTCACACTTGAAGGGCTTAACAAGGATTTATCGGGCCATGGCGGTATAACCCTCGTGGTAGATGAGGCCTCCGCTATCATCACCGGTCAGAACCAATACAAGAGCAAAGGGGGCGGCAATGACCGTGAGGCGATGCTCAAGCTTTATGATGGCGATGCAGCAAGGATCGTCAGGGCCGACACCAGCAAAACCATGACGATCGATGGGGCAAGGATTCAAATTATCGGAGGCATCCAGCCGGATATCTGGAAGAAAATTTTCGGCGACACGCTATTCCTCCAGGATGGAACGATTTTTCGATTTTTGCCAACGATTGAAAAGGACACCAGCCAGGCAATGACGATTGAAAGTTGGAGTCCGGAGAACCGGAGACAATGGGAGAGCCTGGCCATCAAGGCAAAAGAATGGGCTGAAAAGGCCGCTTTCCCTTTTATCCGCAAAGACGGCGAGATGATGGATTCTGAGGGTACAAAGGTCCTCAGATTAAATCCCGAGGCTCAGGATAGGTTTTTGGACTGGGCCAATAACCTGAATTCCAGCAAAACCGATTTGCCGAAAGAAATCAGGGAATACATTCCAAAAATGCTGGGAGCTTCTCTCAGGCTGGCCGGCGTACTTCATTGTATCGAACGGTTTTGGAAGAGCGAAGAACCCAACCTTTTGCTTTCAGAAAACGACATTCTGAAGGGCGTCAAGGTGGCCGAATTCTATATGAGCCATGCGGTTAGTGCCATCGAAAGCCTGGTTTCCGAAGATGCGGTTCCGGATATACCCGTCAACCCCAAAACCATACACCTTGCCCAGACCGTCCGCGCGGCTGTTTCTGAATTTGAAAATTCGCGTCTGCCCGTTGGCGAGCTGCTTAATAAATTCAATGAAGATTGCGGTCCTGAAAATAAGATCCGAAGCCCACGCGAGATGGGGGGATTTGTGCGGGATTGTGGATTGGAGGTATCTGGCAAAGGGTCTCGCTGGCGGGGTAAAACCAATGTTTACTGCCTGATCTGGAATGAGGCGCTTGAATCATTTCTGAACATTATGGATTCCGCGATGGATGAGCCGGATACACAAGCTGAGGCCGACTCCAAACCGGCTTCAAACAATTTGTTGGACATGTTGGACGTGGAGGCCAGACGTCCAACAGGGGTCAACCCTCATGATTCGGGGTTTGTTGGACATGATGGACGTGATGGATGTCCATTTGAAGAAAATACATCACAGGATGAAGATGAATGGGAAGATGCTGAGTAAGAGGGGAGCGGAGATGAGGAATGACAAATACAAACAGGAGGTTAAAGATATACACAGTTTTGTTGATAATATAGGACAAAAGGGTGTGGAATTTAAAATAAAAGACAGCAAGTTAAAATTTAAGGATGGACTTAAAGTCATCACAGGGGGGGAGAGACGAATGATAAAGAAATTCAATCATATTATTAAACCTTTATTGTTTGGTTGTTCTCACTGCCCTGCCTGTGCCCAATGGGATTGGGGTGACTATAAAGGTAACCCCCTCTGTGCTGGGGTCTCGTGGTTCTTTGGCCGCGCAAAAAAACCTAAATCAATAAATGATTGCAAATGTCCTTTAGTTGAATGTCTGGAGGATTATCAATGATTTTTTGAGGTACGTCCAACACGTCCAACACGTCCCCAAAGCCCTAATAATGGGTGTTTGGGATGATGGACGTCATTTTGGGATGTCCATCACGTCCAACATTCCCCCGGTGAAAGGAGGTGACTATCATGACTTGAAATTTTTTTAACGCCGGATAAAAAAGTCAATTGAAACCATAAAAAATGTAAGGAGGATCAAAAATGTCTCAGAAAGAACAGGTATCATCGGCTTTAAAGCAAAAAAAGGCGGAAGCGCTGTTTTACTTGCTGGAAGATAAGAGTCCACAAACAATTAACAAGGAATTCTATGATTTAGTCCGCGACAGATTTACATTTTCCAAAAGTGAAACAGACAGGCTAATCCAGCATTTGATCGATGACAACAAGGTCACCGTCGATCTCGCCGGCGGCGGCGGACGATTGGAGATCAATCTGAACTAACCCCCCCCTCGGGTGGTCATGCGCCACACCATAACAGGCGGCCTGGGTCCGGTCAGCCTTGCTTCTACTGTTCGGTCACAGGCCGCCACCATTAAACCAAAATAATTTTAAGGAGACTACTATGACTTTAGCTACAGGATCCGAACTTAACGAAAAAAAGGCAAATGCGGAACAACCGGCTGATAGGGAATCTCTCGAATCTAAAAAGATCAGGAGAGATTATTTTGCGTTGTTCGCATTGCTGCAATCAATGGAGGAAGTAATTTTCTTGGATGATGATTTATATCGCATAGTTTATGATTTTTTTAATTATTCCAAGGCAAAGACAGATAAGTTTATCCAACACATGATTAATGTCGGCAACGTTACAAGTTTAGATGATGGCATTTTTTATGTAGGCCCCTTTCTCAGATTATTGCCTTGTTGATTTATAGGCAATCCATAAATTAAGTGGAGATTCCGGGGGCGGCCCAAAATCCAACCACCCTCACCGCCCCGGAGTCTTCTCTATAACCTTCCGATATAATGCTTTTTATTTGTGCCTGGGAAAACATCTTTCGGTATACTTAGGATAGGTGGTCTGCATGGTGCCGATTACGATATCCTTTTCTTCAA
>CAYMLS010000282.1:0-6850 GCA_964390665.1 uncultured Bacteroidales bacterium
TTGTTACATGAACCGAGCCATGACAAAAATTTTGACTCACACGCGGATGATTATTATTCGTGGCATGGTAAAACATGCAGTCAGCGTGTTGGCGAGCTCTCTCGTTGAAAAAAAGGTAAATATTTGTTGTAAATGGAAATAAAAAACAATTCCCAAAGATACCTGCTTCATCAATACATTTTATTGATCCTTTTATTGGGAATGATCAGCTCTTGTACTTATCTCCGGGAAACCCCTTCTTACCGGGATGCTGAAGTAAATGCCCCGAAAAATTCCTATACAATAAATCTACCTGAAGAAAAACATGAACAATATGAATTATTTTCGAAAACCCTTGGTTACGACCTTACAGGATATGAAAATATTGAACTTTTACAGGAAATAAGTACTTGGATCGGAACTCCCTACAAATATGGAGGGGACACCAAAGCAGGTGCCGATTGTTCGGGATTTGCCAAAGAAGTATACAGAAAAGTTTACGGACTTGACCTGGAGCGAATAACAGTAAACATGGCAAAAAACTCGAAAAAAGTTAACAGGCATCACCTGCAGGAGGGTGACCTGGTTTTTTTCAGGATCAACAAGAGAAAAGTTTCTCATGTGGGGATTTACATAAGTAAAAACAGATTTGCACACGCCTCTACTTCCAGGGGGGTTATTGTAAGCGAACTCACCGAACCCTATTACATCAAAAGATTTGCTTTTGGCGGTAGAATAAATAAATAAATAATCGCTATAATAAATGCCTTACGGGTACAAGCATTCTCTCAAAAAACTTCTGCAACTTAGGTCGCTTCTGCCATGAGGCGAGATCAAATGGCAGGCAATCATTCAAAGAAGCATGAAAATGGTTGACCAATTGCCGGGTTAAACTTTTGTGTTCGCCAAAAAGACAAATTTCATGTTGATAGCGAAAACTTCGGTAATCAAAATTTGCCGAACCAATGATAAAATATTTTCTATCGCATAAAAACAACTTGGAGTGCAGATTTTGAGGTATGAAAAAATGTATTTTTATACCACTCTTTGCTAACTCACCCAGATATTTTCCTGATAATACATCCAATATATGCACATCTGACTTTTTTGGAATGATAATATTTACTTTTACACCTCTGCCTGAAGCTTCAGATAATGCTTTACGTAAATTGCTTCCTGGCAGAAAATAAGGTGTTTCAAGAAAAATTTCACGCTTTGCCTGTTGAATAATATGCAGAAACTTCCTTTGGATGGGTTGAAATGCCAAACTTGGCACATCCCTGATGATTTCAAACTGGTTGTAAAATATTTTTTTGGTATATGCTGCCTTATCGTAAAGATACTTGTTGTATATCTTGAAATTTTCCTGAATAATAACTTTAAAAGATTTTGCAATTTCTCCTTTTATACGAAAAACAGACTCCCGCCAACTAAGTGAATAATCATTTATGTTCGTAGAACCTATATACGTGATCAAATCATCTATAACGATGATTTTGCGGTGGTCGCGACGATGACTTTTGGTAAACCCATCCCAACTTATCTTTATTTTTTTAAAGAACTTTACTTCTCCTCCCAATTCAGTTAATGGACGGAAAAATGTTTCATTGGAAGAAGCAGCCCAGGAATCAATCAAAACCCTTATTTTTACCCCTTCTTTGCATTTTTTTACCAACAAATCTCTGAATCTAATGCCAATAGGATCGTTTCTGAAACGGTATATCTCAATATATATGTGATTTACAGCCGATTTCATATCATTGAGAATTGCCGGGTAATAAACAAGCGGATCAGAATACATTTTAATTTTTAATTCTTCACGGGTATTCATTCATTTTTGCTTAAAAAACAAGTACAAATAAGTTAATAATATATTCATATACAGTTGACCACGGATAAATTCGCCAAAACTTTCTATCATGCAAAGTTTTTTTACTGACAAAATAGTCATCTTCGTATATGTGTCAATAATATGATCATGCATCGGTTCAACAGTTTTGCATAAACAAAAAACCATTGCAACAATAATCATCATTCACTTACAACCCTAAAACATGCATAAATCAGCGAAATGGAGTTTTCATGGTGAATTCCTGGTTTATTTTTAAATATTAAAAAAATAAATTTATAATCCTATTTTGAGTAATTGTATAACAAACGTACTTTATTTTTAGAAAATAATCAATAAAAATTTAATGGTTGATTTTGTTTGAAATTATTTAATTTTATGGTTTTAATTTTTTTGAATTATGTTAATTATCGGCATAGCAGGAGGATCAGGATCAGGAAAGTCAACGGTTGTAAAAAAAATCGTAAAGCATCTTCCCAAAAACAGTGTATCGGTTATCTATCAGGACTCTTATTACAAAGATAATGGTCATTTGAGTGCGGAAGAAAGGGCGAAAATTAATTTCGACCATCCATCGGCAATTGAGTTTAATTTGCTGGTAAAGCATCTTGATATGCTCAAAAACGGTGAAACCATACCCATGCCGGTTTATTCCTATCTTACCTGCGCCCGCTCCCAGGAGTCTATTCCTGTAGAACCAAAAGAAGTTGTTATCGTTGAGGGGATTTTGATCATGTCGAATCCTCGTATGCGCGAGCGTATGGATATAAAAATATTTGTTGATGCAGATGCAGATGATCGCTTAATGCGTGTGATAAAACGTGATATTCAGGAAAGAGGCAGGTCGTTTATTGAAGTGCTCGACCATTACGAAAAATTTGTAAAACCCATGCACCTGCAATTTATCGAACCCAGTAAAAGGTATGCTGAAATTATTGTCCCTCAAGGGGGTGAAAACCATGTGGCCATCAATATGATCACTTCAACAATAAAAATTATTCAGCAAACCAAACAACTTTTAAAATAAAGATGTGTTATATTGGTAACATAAAAAATTAATTTTTAAATCGTTAGAACCAAAAACCATGATACCACTATACAACTTTCACAGCCACTCTCACCATTGCGATGGGAAAGAATCAATGGAAGAGTATGTAAAATTTGCCATTGATCATAAATTTAAAGCACTGGGGTTTTCGGCACACTCCCCCCTACCCTTCCCAAACGAGTGGAGTTTAACACCAGAATCCTTTAAAAAATACATAGCAGAAGCAAAAAATCTTATTCAGGTCTATGGAAATGATGTAGATCTGTATCTTGGACTGGAAATTGATTATATACCCGGGCATTCCGATAATTTTCAAAATTTTATTGATACGGTTCCATTGGATTATGCCATTGGATCGGTTCACCTGGTAAGACATAAAGATAACGGGAAAATATGGTTCATTGATGGACCCGTAGAAGGATACATCAATGGTGTTAATGAAATCTTTAACGGCGATTACAAGGAAGCTGTTACTGCCTTTTACCAGCAAAGTATTGAAATGATCGAAACCCAGAAATTCGACATCATCGGTCATATCGATAAAGTGAAAATGCATAACAAGCAAAGATGGTTTTCTACTTCCGAAAAGTGGTATACCGATTTGGTGGACAAAACCCTTGAAGCAGCCAAAAACAGCAACTGCATTATAGAACTCAATACCCGGGGACTCTATACCGGTAAAATTGATGAATACTTTCCTTCAAAAGATATCCTTCAAAAATGCTTTGAAATGGATATACCCATGATGGTAAACAGCGATGCGCATCATCCATCTCAACTCTCAAAGCATTTTGAAGAAGCACACAAGTTGCTTAAAAACATCGGATTTAAAAAATTAAAAACTCCCTTTTTTGATTACGATTTGTAATTTCTGATTCAATTCATTTCTTTAACTTTGCAGCTTCTTAAATGAGGTTTTCTTTTGTTGCTTGTTGGTACCAACAAAAGAAAATTTTGCTGTTTTGCGCCAAATAATGAAAGGAATTCCTCTTTCCAAAATTATCATAGTGCACCTCAGTCATCATTCAATCCAAAACACCTCAAAAACACTTAATAATGAGTGATGCTATTAAACATGAATGTGGTATTGTTCTTCTCAGACTACTAAAACCACTTGAATATTACCTGGCAAAATACGGAACAGCATTTTTCGGACCCGACAAGATGTATCTGTTGATGGAAAAACAGCACAACAGAGGGCAGGATGGCGCGGGAGTTGGTTGTATAAAATTTGACATGGAACCCGGAGTGAAATATGTTAACCGACTGAGAAGCAATGAATCCAACCCTATCAAAGATATCTTTAATCAAATAACCAATAAAATAGGGATCGTTCAGGAAAAATATCCTGAAAGACTTCGCGATATTCAATGGCTAAAACATAACATTGACCTGACCGGCGAATTATTCCTGGGCCACCTCAGATATGGCACTTTTGGCAGAAACTCTCCGGAATACACCCACCCATTAATTCGTGGAAACAACTGGATGTCGAAAAATCTCATGATTGCCGGCAATTTTAATCTCACCAATGTTGATGAACTTTTCGAAAACCTTATCAATATTGGTCAACATCCCAATAAAACTTCAGATACCTTTACAATTCTTGAAAAACTTGGACATTTTCTGGATACTGAAAACGATGATCTCTATTATCAGTTCAAGAAAAAAGGGTTTTCCAAAAAGGAAATATCTCCACTGATTGCTCAAAACATGAATATTCAAAATATTTTGAGCAATGCTTCCAAAAACTGGGACGGCGGATACGTGATCGGCGGCCTTATTGGTCATGGCGATGGATTTATTATGCGCGACCCAATTGGCATTCGACCCGCTTTTTATTACCATGACGACGAAGTTGTGGTGGCAACTTCTGAAAGACCCGTAATTCAAACTACTTTTAATGTTTTTATTGAAGACATCAAAGAACTCACTCCCGGACATGCCCTTATTGTAAAAAAAGATGGAAGGGTAGAAGAAGTGCAGTTTAAAAAACCTTTGGTGAAAACTTCTTGCTCTTTTGAAAGAATTTATTTTTCCAGGGGTACTGATGCTGACATTTATAAAGAACGGAAAAAACTGGGGAAAAAACTGGTTCCTCACATCCTGAAAACTATTCATTACGACCTTGCCAATACGGTTTTTTCTTATATACCCAATACTGCCCTATCGGCCTACAAAGGATTGGTGGAAGAATTACATGATTTTTGCGATCAGCTTCGCAAAGAAAAAATCATGCAATTAAAAGAAAACATTACCCAAAAAGATCTTGACGAAATTTTTGCCATCAAACCCAGAATCGATCAGATCGCTGTAAAAGACGCCAAACTCAGAACCTTCATAACAGAGGACAACTCCCGCGATGACCTTGTTACCCATGTATATGATGTTACCTATGGGGTAGTAAAAGAGTATAAGGATAACCTGGTGGTTATCGACGACTCCATTGTCAGAGGCACTACTCTTAAGCAAAGTATTATCAGGATACTGGATCGTCTGGGTCCCAAAAAAATCATTATTGTTTCGTCTGCGCCTCAAATCAGGTATCCGGATTGCTATGGGATAGACATGGCAAAACTTTCTGAGTTTATTGCTTTTAAAGCGACCATTGAACTTTTGAAAGATACAAGGCAGGAAAATATTATCAATGATGTATATAAAAAATGTAAAGAGAGCGAAAATGTTAGCAATGAAGAGATTATTAATCATGTAAAAGAAATTTATAAACCCTTTACAAGTGAACAGATTTCATCCAAAATTGCAGAACTTTTACACTCTGAAAATGTGAATGCTGATATTGAAATTGTTTACCAAAATATTGATGATCTTCATGCTGCCATTCCCGATCATAAGGGCGACTGGTATTTTACTGGTAACTATCCCACAGCAGGGGGAATAAGAGTAGCAAACAGATCCTTCATCAATTATATTGAAGGAAAAAATGAGAGGGCGTATTAATTTAGCCTCATTTCACCATAACACTTGCAGACAAAAGTATGTATGTTTCTGACAAAAATATGCAGATCACGAAATAAAGTGTTTGTATTAGGTGATCATTGATTTCGATAAAAAACAGAAATTATAGGAAACGCTATTTTTTGCATCGGGATTACTTTCAAAACAATCATATCGGTTTTTCGGTTTCTTCTTGTAAATAATACAAAAAACTTGCAAGGCAAATACAACAATATACAGAATACCGAGAGAAATATCCGGATTCATGAGTAACTATATTCAAAAATTAATTCTTCAGGGAGAACACCAGAAGCAGGATTTCAAATTTCAGGTGAATGATTCCCGTAAAATTGCCAAAAGTATATCTGCTTTTGCCAATACCAACGGTGGCAAATTACTTATCGGAGTAAAAGATAATGGCAATATTGCTGGTGTAAGGTCTGATGAAGAGTTTTATATGATTGAAGCCGCTTCCGAAATGTTTTGTAAACCCCGGACCGACTTTGCCCATCGAACATGGAATGTGGAAGGAAAAACTGTTCTTGAAATTGATATTCCTTCCATTGATAACAAACCCTGCTATGCTTTAAGCGAAAACGACAAATGGCTCGCATATATAAGATATAAAGACCAGAATATTTTAGCAAATATAATACAACTGAAGTTTTGGAAAAGAATGAACCGCGACGCTGGTACGTTTATACGATATTCGGATAAAGAAAGAATTTTGCTCGATTTTTTAAATCAAAATGCTTTTATAAACCTTAAAACATATTGCAAAATAGCTTCCATTCCCAAATACCTTGCTGAAAACCTCATTGTAAATCTTATGATCACGGGTATTATTGAAATGGTTCAAAATGAAAAAAATACGTGGTTCAGATTGAAAGATCCCTTATAAAAAAAGAAAACCGCTTCTGATAAGAAACGGTTTCTTTACTTTGTGGAGAATATCGGATTCGAACCGATGACCTCTTGGCTGCCAGCCAAGCGCTCTAGCCAACTGAGCTAATTCCCCT
>CAYMLS010000283.1:0-6198 GCA_964390665.1 uncultured Bacteroidales bacterium
GTTTTGAAGGCGAACCCAACGCAGCAATTGGCGTTTTCTTGCAAGCACTAATTAAAAACAAGGCAATACGCTGTTTTTGTTTTTTGGGTCATGGGTATGTTTGAACATTTTGTAATTTTGGTGTTTAATTTTTAAGTCTGGTTATAACCGTTCTGAAGTTCATATGTGATCCGCGGGCAATAACAAGTTGATGTTGGATGCATGTTGCTTTAAACACATAAATTATTTAATTTTTCTGTATTTTTTAAAAACAGTTTATTATGTTTACCATCACAGATAAAGCCATCGAGGAATTCAAAGGGTTACTCAATAGTGAAGGGATGCCCGAAAAACCAGGTATAAGAGTATTTGCCAAAACAGGAGGATGTTGCTCTTCCAACCAGCTGGGTATTGAAGTTGCCGATCTTTCGAAGTCAGAAGTGACCGGACGCGATTTTAACGGATTGAATGTACTGGTTGATCCTGATGCCGAAGCGGTTGCCGAAACAGCGACCATCGACTTCTACGACGATCCTGAAAGGCCAGGGTTTAAGGTGCTCTGGGATAAAGAAGCGCAAACCGGTGGCAGCTGCGGTTGCCATTGATGGTCTTCCTGCAGCAGAAAGTGATTTCTTTTTTTATCAGAAAATAGCAGAGGATGGTTATTTGCGCTTCATGGGTCAGATAGCGGTCAATTGCGCCTCGCGCATCATGGGATGGTCATTTATGCTTCCGATGTTATCGCTTTGCAAGACAAAACAAGGAACAAAAAAAAAGGCAGAAAAAACAAGGAACAACAAACAATCTATAACGGATCAATCCGGATTACTTTTCCTGTCCGTTTGCTTATTATGCCGTTTACCAGTTTAATGGTAATGATGCCGAGGTAAACAGGATGATCATCGGATACCTCATGGGGGTTACCACCTGCCATGGCCACCAGCACATCATTAACCATAATGGATTCTTCCAGCAGATCGTGCGTATGACCGCCAATAATAATGTCTAATGCCGGTAATGCCTCGGCCAGCGCTTTGTCGTTTTTTTAACCGATGTGGGTAAGGGCGACAAAAACATCCGTTACATCCGCCATCCATGCATAATTTTGGGCCGTTTTAAAAATATCTTTCTTTTCGATCCCCTCTTTTTTTACACCCACCGACAGTCCCAATACACCGATCTCACGCCATGTATGGGTTTCGAGTGTAATGGTTTCTTTTACAGGAGGCAATATTCCCTCAGGAAATTGAACATTGGCTGCCAGCAGCGGAAATTCTGCCTTTTCCAGTGCCTGCCGGGTATAGTTTTCCTTATAATCAAATTCATGGTTGCCAGGTGTCATGGCATCAAATTGCATGTTGTTCATGCTTTCCATCATCTCGTTGGTTCTCCGGGCATACCAGCTGATGTCCTCCATCAGCACTCCGTTTACTTTCCACCGGTGAGCATGCCGTACAAAAATATCACCGGCGCTCAACAAAAACACATTCTCATGTTTTTGACGAATTTCGTTCACCTTTTGAAGGAACAGTTCGGGATGGTTGATGTCGAAATGTACATCATTGTTGTGAAGCAGCACGATCTCCTCAACAACAGGATAGCGCAGGTGCAGGGTATCCATCCGGTTTTCAGGTGTAACCAACACTCTGCCACTCCCTTGTTTTCCCGAGATCTGCAATACAAGGGTGTCTTTTTTATCCCATGACATGGAAAAAACACCGTTCCGGTCTGTCTCCAATCGGTGGGCGGGTTGATCGGGGAATTGCTTCTTCTCTTCGAAGATATTCACGTTTAAAGGATAAACCGGTTCTTTGCCGTCGATGGTGATTTTACCAATTAGGGTATGAACGGGTGCCTTCTCTTCGGCGTGGGAGGTTGAAACGGTTGAGAAAAGAACACTCAGTACAACCCATACCCAGACGGAGAAAAACCTGTCCTTTCCCGAACAGGGATCAGCGGAGGGTTTTGGAGATCGCAGAATCGATACCCTGCCCATGTCTAATTCTGAAAACTTTGATGGCAACTGACCCTGCGTAAACGCTTTTTCCTGCATGTGATGTTTTTTTGAAGGTTATCAATTGGACGTTTCCAGTCCAAAAGGTTGTGTTCCCAGAACAGATGCTCCCTCACCCCAGATCTCTGCCCTGACGTAACCTTTTATTTCATGATAATCACTTACCTTGATAGAATTGTTCATTCCACGTTGCAAAGTATCTTCCCCCGATATCCATAAAAACTCTTTTGCATTGCTGGCCGATATGGTGATGATGCCTTTTCTCTGGTCAACTTTGATGGATTGGATGGAAGGATGTTCGGGACCTTCATGACCCAGGGGGACATACATATAGTAAAAACTGCCATTCTGCATGGCATTTCTAACGCTGCCACTGGTGAGTTCGGACAAGGGAAATACATTCCAGTTGCGCCCCAGAGCGTTTCTTCCATGCATATCGTCATTAGAAAAAGCCCACAAGTTTCTGTCGGGCATCAATTCAGTTAACAGTGAATCATATAAGATTCTGTCGTTGGGATACCGATCCCCCTGGTTATAAATCTCCAGTCCAATCAAATGGGGGAATTCTATGAATTTCTCAACGTACCATTTTGCAGAATACTTTTCAGGATTCCGATGCTGGTATCTTCCCGGGTGAAATACAACTCCAATCCCACCCTGATCGGCAATGCCCTGCCAGGAATCCTCTTCTGTCTCCTGCCGGTCGTTGAAAGCATTGAAAAAACTCCCGGTGTGGTGAGGTGCAGATAGTTCATTGGATTGTATGGCGATCATTCCCAGTGAATCAGGATTTCGGTTTTCAAAGACAAAAGGTTCTTCATATCTGTCAGGATTCTCCTCAAGTCTTCGCAAAGAAGTGCTGCTGGGCTCCATGGAAGAAAATTCAGTCCAGGGATACGTAACTTCATTATGATCGGTAATGGCCAGGATGCTGTACCCCATGGCATGGTATTCATCCACCACCACCTGTGGGTTCAGACTACCATCACTGCGCACGGTGTGGGTATGGAAATTGGCTTTGTGTTGCTCAGTATTCTCCCAATCTATGGATTGGTAGGGGTTGTGGATTTGCAGATTATTTTCAGTACATCCAGTGGAAAATATCCAAATAAATAAGATTGAAAAAAGGACGAACGGGTTGGCGGTGATATAAGATATTTTTTGTTTCATAATTATAAGATTACTTTTTGTTTACAAAAAATGGATTCGTCCAGGCACTCCGTTTTCTTCCGATACCACCATCAACTTTCCTCCATTTGGGGTCCGTTCGTGTAACCCGGGCTCTCACATAAACCTCATCGCCGGTAAATTGATAGGTGGATTGTAAGGCATCTTCTTCTGTTTTTATAACACCTTTCTCAGAAATAAACTCAATCAATGAGGGTTTTTCAGTGCCTATGGTTAGTTTTTTATCCTTTAATTCAATGGTGAGGTTAGGTCCCTGAGATGCATAAAAATTCCCATCAAACAGACTTTGCATCACATCATCCAGTTCCAGTTCACTCCTGGTGGCAGCATTTGTATAGACCACGCTCCAACCTTCACGGGGTGTGGTACCATGAGAATCATCCGACGCTGTTCCCCAAACGCTGATACCCTGACTTAAAAGATAATCCCATTTTTCTTCAGCGTTACGAAATCCGGTACGTTCAGAAAAATCATAACCCCTGTTTCCAATCTCCAAAGCGTGCGGAAGATATTCCATGGGTGGGATGTTTTTTTCATTATTGCCAAAGATTAAATCCAGTTCATCGTAAACATATCCTGAGGAACTCCAGAGCTGTTTCCCTTTGTTTGGCCCCTCTGTCTCAAAACGTGAATTGGGATGTGCCAGCACTAAAAAACAACCTGCATGATTCAATGCTTTGAAAATCTCGTGAGCTGTAATTCCTGGCCTACGTGTTAAAACAGCATGTTCATATTTCAGCGGTTTTAATTCGATATCTGGATGTAATGCATGAATGGTATCTGATTCACCGTTTGCAGAATGTATTACAAAAGCGCCCATGATTAAGTCTCCCATGTATTTGTTGGTGCTTTTTCCTTTGCGATCATAGAGCATATGAAGGGTGTGTGATTTATTCTCCAGAGATTTTTTTTGAAACAGGATTTGATCACACTTTCTTTCTTTGGAGAAAAAGTTCACCTCATCCATCTCAACACTATCGATCAACACTTTGGCAATCCCACCTGAGGGATCAGTGCAACTGATCAACTCAATTCCGGTACCTTTGAAGGCGTATTCTACCGAAGCCGGACTCTCATCTGAGATGAATACACTGTCCGGAGTCACCCCTGATGCAATGCTTGCTTTCCATCTTGGTTGATCCAGCTGTTCAACGGAGGCATTCACAATCACCAGGTGACCGCCTAAGTTACCGAGTGAATGATTTCCCACACCCGCTTCATTTCCCGGTATCCAAAGAAGATCATCTACTCCCCATGGGTAGGGGTTTCCGGGTATGTTTCCATGGGGAACCGTGTTGGAAGGGGTTGTAACACGATTGTGATCAGTAAAACTCACAATTCCGTAGGGTGGATCGGTATCATGATCCCTGTAATCTGTTAAACGTTGATATGGGGGCTGTTTTGCATGAAAGTATTCCGGGTGAAACTGGGTGTGATTGTGCAGTGAGGCTTTGTATGGATATGGCTTTTGCTCTGCATATGGATTGATAATGGTGAAACTTTGTTGTGCTTGCCCGGAAGAGATACTTGTGATAAACAATAAAAAAAGGCTGAACAGTATTCTGTACCCTGATGCCCTGAATTTCTCTGTATTATTATTGTTTTTAGCAATCATGTTTTTTGTAGGTTTATGAATTTGTAGTTTAGTTTATGGGAAAACAGGTATCCATGGTTCAATACCAGGATAATTGAGTTGTCTCATTGTAACGACAATGTTGTTGACCAGCGGAAAATCCACTCCATAATCGAATAGTGTTTTTAATTGATCCGGATCATCTGTGCCAAAGTAATTCACCTTTATATCATTATTTTTCAATGACTTTATGTACTCTTTATATCCTGGATATACCGCTCTGCGCAATTGAATAAAATCTGCTTTTAGGGCAATGGTTTCTTTTACATAATCAGTATTTTTTTCCTTTCGATCCATGTTGCAGATCATGATACCGGGAACAGCTTTTCTTGCAGTTTCCGCCTGTTTTGCACTACAAGCAAGAAAGCATTGATGCAGGCGATCATGCTCCCGGACTTTCAGGGCAACTCTTTCGGCGAGTTTCCCGCCCCCTTTCAGATGTATGTTTATCCAAATGTTTACCGGAAGAACCGAGAGGGCTTCATCCAATGTAGGTACCATTTCACCCGCAAAAGAATCGGATTTCCAACTACCTGCGTCCAGACTGCGAATTTCCTGAAAAGTCATTTCCGTAACTTTCCCGGAACCATTGGTTGTACGATCTACTGTTCCATCATGCATCAATACAATATGTTCATCACGCGTGAAAGCGACATCAAATTCAATCATGTGGGCACCCGACGCTACAGCAGCATTCAAGGCTGAGATAGTATTCTCGGGATGAGTTGCCATTGCCCCTCGGTGAGCGCATAAACCTTTCCCGGGCATTTTTATTTGTTTTTTTCCCCCCAATACTGAAAAAGGTGATGATATACTTATTACAACGGAGAGTATAAATATCACCAATAATGGAGTTCCTGGTTTTTTTCTGGTCATCATCGTTCTGTCTCTCAAATTTTAGATTAACCCTATTTTGTCGATATCCAATCCTTTTTTAATTGTTTGATCGCTTCTTTATTCAGTACCACGGGTATGGTTCTGCGAAGTTCCTCCACCCATGCATCCATCAAATTCTCATTGGTTCCATCTTCTTGTTTTTGCGGGATATTCCAAACGTTTTTTTGCGTGGCAGCAAGCAAAAGCATTGCATCCCTGTATGCCGTTAGCTGGGTTTTAAATTCAGGGTATTTATCTTCAAGTTTATAATTTTCATACAGAAACAAACGATGTGCAACAAACTGATCGTAGAAGTAATCAATTTGCATTTCAGCAGATTGATCAACAATCCCGGAGGTATCTTCTTCACGAGCATCATTCATGTATTTCCAGAAGTCGTTCATTGTAAGCACCTTATTGTCGATTGTACACAATACATCGGATTGATTATCAGGTATAGGCAAGGAAACATCTTTTGCAAACATCTGACCATCAATTTGCTGATAGT
>CAYMLS010000283.1:6208-6717 GCA_964390665.1 uncultured Bacteroidales bacterium
AGTACTTTTTGGTTGTCAGAAAAATCCCAGTATTCTTTTAACTCTTCTGTAAATTCATGGTTAATTTTTTTTATTCGTTGGTCCTGGGCTTTTTCAATGCTTTCAAATATCTTGTCTTCTAGTAGCTTGAAGGATGGGAGGTTTCTGACGGGGCTTTTGTCTGTTAACCGAATGATGTGGTATCCCATGTCTGTTCTTACCGGCATTGATATTTCTCCAGTTTTTAATTGATATGCAACACTTTCGAATCTGTAATCAGATTGAAAAGCAGTAAAATTCCCAAGATTCCTGAAAGAATATTCAAGGTCAAAGTCATCTGCATCCTTTTTATT
Organism: uncultured Bacteroidales bacterium; assembly: GCA_964390665.1. Lineage (GTDB taxonomy): Bacteria > Bacteroidota > Bacteroidia > Bacteroidales > UBA7960 > SKVR01. The sequence goes on from CAYMLS010000283.1 coordinate 6,541, forward strand.
ATCAGCGTTTTTTATTTTCATATAATGGTTTCTCACTGAGATTGCCTTGTTGTAGTAAGATAAGGTATCTCCTGTATTGGTTTTTTCATTGTCCATTGGAATGAGTATGTGATCTGCATTGAGTTCAAATTGCAATCTTTCATAGGCTTGTTGTACAAAATATTTTCTTGTTTCTGA
>CAYMLS010000284.1:0-6717 GCA_964390665.1 uncultured Bacteroidales bacterium
GTGAAAGTGGAAGGTGCCCATGGAAGCAAGGTGAAAAAAGTTGTTTTGCAATAGTCTTTTCAACTTCAGGACTGCCTGAAACAACTGATCCGAAGAACCCTGTTGTTTAAAAAATATTTCTAATTGGTATGTTAAGATCTATCTATTATTTGCTCAATCCTTCGCAAAGACTTCAGGCAAGGCGTTTGTTTTTTGCCCCTGTGGATATATGGGAAAAACTTTCAGGAAAAAATAATCCTGAAATTCCTCCCCGTGGGATGATCTTTACGGGTGGTGGTGATTTTCTGAAAGCGGGTAAAAGGTTTCTTGATTTTTTTGTAAGGTATGGAAAACTGGAACCTCATCACCGGGTACTCGATGTGGGCAGCGGAATAGGAAGGATGGCTCTTCCGCTCACCAAATTTCTCAATGAAAAAGGAAGCTATGAAGGATTTGACATTATCCAAACAGGCGTAAAATGGTGCCGTCAGAATATTAGTACACGTTATCCCTCTTTTCGGTTTCAACAGGTGGATCTGCAAAACGATCTTTACAGGTCTGAAGGAGGTAAGGCATCGGATTTCAGGTTTCCTTATCCTGATCAGGATTTTGACTTTGTTTTTCTTACTTCTGTTTTTACCCATATGCTCCCCGCAGAGGTTGAAAACTATATGAAAGAGATCAACAGGGTGCTTAAGCCTGGAGGTCGATGCTTTGCTACGTTTTTTGTTTTTGATGCTCACAGGAAATTTTTGGATTTGAAACCGGTTTTTGATTTTTCAGTAGACAAGCAACATTACCGACTGATGGACGCAAAAGTACAATCTGCCAATGTTGCTTATTCAACAAAATATCTGATGGATACACTTGCCGGTAAAAACGGTTTTATAACCGAAAAAGTAGTGGAAGGTTGGTGGAGAGGAATCCCTGAAAATGAAGGGATTGACTTTCAGGATATTGTTGTCTTTCAGAAAAACTGCTGATCTGTCGCCACGATTCCTATCCCTTCGCGCTGCAATTCCCGCAGCACTATTTCAGTCATTTCACTTTTGAATAAAAACTCATACCTCACATCCATCACGTATGCCTTGAGTTTCATTTTCAGAATAGGTTTATCATGCGCAAGTTCACTTTCATATAAAACAGTTATGGGTTTGCTGAGATAAACATATTTGGAGACCTGTGCCGCTTCCGTGGCAATTTGTCTTACCCGCTTGGTATCGGCAGACAGCGGCAAATAAAAGGTTGCCACTACCTGGCAATTGTTTTCACTGGAATTGGCATTGGAAATGGATTGGTTCATCATCTCAGCGTTGGGAATGCTTACAATACTGTCTTCGGGAGTAACGATACGGGTGGAACGCAACCCGATCTCCAGCACTTCTCCATAATATTTGCCTGATTCAATTTTATCTCCTATTTGAAAAGGTTTGTCAAAAAGGATCATCAACCCTCCGAAAATATTTTTCAAGAGATCCTGCGAAGCAAAACCAACAGCAACACCTACGGAGGCAAGAAAAGCAATGACGGTTTGTATCGGGGGCTGAAATATTCCGCTAATGATAATATACACGATCATTGTCCATCCCAACATTTTAATAACAGGCAACAACCGGCGGATGAAGTTCTGTAAGTTGGGGTTTCTTTCCGATATCAGATTGAGCAGCGCAGATATAAACCTGATGATGAAATATCCTATCGTCAATACAACGATCGACCAGAAAATTTTTACCGGAGAAACCACCTTGAGCAGGTCGGGTGCTTGCATGAATTCATCGGAGTTACTCTCTTCTTCATTTTCAGCATTGCTGGTGGAGGATCGTGCTTCATCTCCCGTTTCACTTTGCATGGTTTCCTGCTGAGGTAGCACCAGAATTACCGTATCGGCATTTGCGGTTTCAGCAGTATTTTCCCTATCCGGTAATAAGGAGCCGGTAGCTTGCGGTAAACTTTGATGATAGAATGGATTGGGGAGTACAAGTGTGTCCGTTGATTCTTCTGTTTGAAAAGCATAAACTGCATTACTTTTCAATTGAAAACCCATAAAAAGAATGATTGTATACAGCAACAGGATTCCTGAGAGGCCTGAAGTATGTTGTTGGGTTTTAGGATGAGTATTTATAGTATTCATAATGATTTTCCCGGGATGTTGGTTTCAAAAATTATCAATGAAGAGAAAAGGTTTTCATGGTTGATTTATTCATAAATCAGGTTTTTATTCTTCAGCAGCACAATGGTTTGTCTGTAAAGAAGCGGATGTATGATATAGAATCCTTTGTTTTCTTCCACAATTCCTCTGTCGGCAAGTCGCATCAAAAGCAGATATGCCTGACGTTTGCTAATATTCATGACCATGGACATTTGGGTAACATCAACGGTTTCGTGCAAAATCAACGTATGCAATCCAAAAATGATCTCTGCCGAGAGGTTGTGCATAAAAGTAAAATCAACTTTATCAAGCGATTCGATAAAAATTTTGCTATCGTGTGCTTTTTCAGTGCTTCTGATCCACATTTGCAGGGCAAAAGCAATGTTCGACTGGGTGTGCTTATTCAGTGCGTTAAAGTATTTTTCTTTTAGAAATAATTGTTGCTGTGTTTCATCTTTTTTCTGAAAGGCGCGATCTTTCAGATCGTTTTCAGAAGGGAGGAATTGCAGACCGTAACCACTGGCTTTGTGCCTCATCATGATAATATCTGTAATTTCCGGAGGAGTAATGTTTTTCAATGCGATCACCACCGGAAAGTAGCTGTAAAGTCCGATAGATTTATCGAGCAACAGACCTGCATAAACCCCTACAGAGCATATCCAGAATATTTTTTTACTGGTTTGGCTCATGATCTCAAAGAATTTTTTAAGGCAATGAAAACCCCCGGTATTTCTGAGGTACAAGAAGTGAAGTTTGTCTACAAAAGCAACAAAAGGTTCACTTTTTTCCGCAAACTCGTAAAACTGATCAACCGTTTGAAAAGGTTCACCTCTGAAACTTTGCCCCAAAAGCGCCAGAAGTTTATCCGTACCCAGTATTCTTACATTGGGCGTAACCGAAAAGACCACAGGTTGGTGTTGAATGTTCTGTTTCACAAAAATCTGAATGAAAGAACTTACACCACTGCCTTTTTCGCCATGAATCAGTGCAGGGGTAAAAGAACCTTTCTTCCAGGCATTAAATGCAGCGGATAGTTTGGCAGATGCCTCTTCACGCGGCAGGTAGAACAGAGGATCTTTGAGGGGCTCGATCAGGAAAAGTCTTCTGTAAACAAAAGGGAGTTTCTGTACATTTTTATCTCCTGAAACCAAAAAATCAGTGATCTCGGTCGTGATATTCTCTGGAAGTATCTGTATACCCAACCTGCCTTTGATATCTTCAATTCCCGCCTGAATTTTCCGGGATGTAACCCTGATCCCTTTTCTGGTTTTTCCCAAACTTACCAACGTGATCCGCTGCAGGTACTGCATCAGCAATTCACTTTTTTTCAGTGCCTTGGCTTTGGCAATTCTGTATTTTATTTCCTCAACTTTTTTATTGTTGATGAGTTCAATAAGAGAAGTGCTGAACAGATGGGTCTGCTCTTCGAGGTCTTTCAGGGTGTTTTTGAAAAAAACGGAAATGTCCTTCTCGGTATCAGAAAAATTTTTTAATGCTCTTTCCAGTGCTGCCTTTGTGTCATCAAAACTTTTTTCTCTGGCTTCATCAGGATTGCGATCGATCATTACAATCACTGAATCAAGATTGTATTCAACCATTCCACCCAATTCTTCCAGTTTTTTGTTGAGATTCTCCAATTGATCAACAGAACCTGTTTTGGCTTTATGGATAGACCTTTTTAGTTGGGGGATCATTTCAAAGGCTATGAGTTCGCGGGGCGAGACATCCTGCAATGATTTCCGGGGATATGATCTGGAGGGGTCAAACCCCGGGATAAGCACTCTGCGTTGGGTCATGAGCGCAAGCTCCCGCGTCATGTTTTTCTCTGTTTCATCCAAAACCAACGGAAAATTTTGGTCCAGCAAAGTATGCGAAACATCCCCGATGATTTTTCCAGAGAGTTCCCGGGCAGTAAGTTTCTTGATTTCGAGTATTTGTTGGCGAAGTATTATCAGGTCGCCGGGTTTAAAGTCCTTTACAATGGGCGTGAGAAAATCAGGTATTTGCTGCAGCGCTTTTATAACATTTTCGGCTCTTAAAGTATATTTTATAGAAAATTGCGTGAAAGCAGATAAAATGCCGGCGGAAAGGATGAAAACCTCCTGGTTAAACTTCCAATCATCAGAGAGTATAAAAAGTGTATTGTATTTACCCTGTATGTTGTAACGGAATTTTTTTCTGATGACTTTGCGCAATCTCCTGCGGCGTATTTTACGGTGCTTATATTTGGAAAATTCAATTGTTCCTGCAATTTCCACCTGCTTGTTAAACAGGATTCTGGTTTTCTCAAGTTCCTCATCCAGCGAATCCCAGAAATGCTTGTAAAGGTCTTGTTTTTTTTCAATTACCTGCAGAAGTGTTTTCTTCCAGTTTTCTTCCATCTCTTCCAAAGAGATCTCTTTTGCGGGATGTCCTGCATACTTTTTTGCCATTTCCTGCTCCAAAGTGGTATCCGCATGCCATATCTCCGCGGCTGTTATGTTCAACTCTTTGCAAAACTCATCATACAGCGGAACAAATCTTTGCAATAATGAAATGTGGTAATAATGATCGGCAAGTTGCAAAACAGGCACCTTTTGCTTCCATACAGGCAGCGGTACGGGTGGTTTTTTCCTCCATCCACGAACAAGGTTTGTAATCCTTACCGGCAGGGTATGCAGAGAATAAATAGATCTTTTGAAGAATTTCAATATACGTATGCTGCGGCTGTCGTGTTTTTGAGGAAGAAATCTTTCTTTTGCCTGTTTAAAGGTCAGGTAAGAGGGTTGGGTAGAGATAAAATTTTTAAACTGCGATTGACTGCTGAAATCAATCATGTTTTCGTTGACACTTATTTTCTCCGGTACCCATGCATTTAGATGGTGCAGCAATTTCTTACGGTATTCAATATGGTAGGGCAAAATTTCGCCCACTTTCTTCCAGTCTTTTTGTTTTTTCAGGATGTGGAAATATTTCCTGGTTTCCTGCTCATATTCCTTCAAAAAAAGGATAAATTTTGAGTGCAAGTCTTCCACAAGGGGTGAAAGATCACTTTTGACCGCATCGTCTATCTTTTCAGTGAAACTTTTCAGAGGCAATTCACTATTCATAAGTTAGATTTTAATCCTGCATAACATTGCCCTGCTGCCAGGCAAAAATATTTATCAAAAAGTCACTTGTTTTTTACCAGCATGTTTTCAATTCGTTCTTTTCTTCCATCAACATTGGCGGGTTTCAGGTTTAGTATCTCTGCGATGAGCGGGTACAGGTCAACCACTTCCAGGGGAGGATGGTTATGGTTGGTTACAAAAGCAGGTCCCATTGCGTAAAAAATAGTATGCATATCTTTCCATTGATTGTCCCAACCGTGGGCTCCTCCAATTTGGTTTTCTTCGGAAATATCTTCCCATCCTATACTCCATGAGTTGTCTGCCAGAATAACCAGGTCTGCTATTCTCGGGTTATTTCCATAATTCAATCTTTCAGGAATCTCATTTTTTCGCCAGACCGAAACATGATCTGCCTTTTCAAGCGATTGAACCACGGAATCTGACTGATGATCAACAATGTCAACATGAAAAACCGGACTACTGCCATAAATGCCCTCAATGTGTTGTTTGTCAATGTATTGTGAAAGGTTTACAAACCGGTCAGAAGAGGTTTCCCCCATCCCATGATCTGAAGTGATGATCAGATTGATTTGATCGTAAAAAGGTAGTTTTTCCAATTCTTCAACAAGATAGCCAACCAACGCGTCAAGTTCGGTTACCAGGCTGTCGATTTGCTTAGAATCAGGACCGTATCTGTGCCCTGTGGCATCCGGTTCCTGAAAATAAAATGTGATAAGTTGAGGTCTTGCATCTTCAGGATTATTTAACCATGAAATAACCGAATCTATCCTCGCCTGGAAAGGAACGCTGCCATCATATTTTTTCCAGACAGATGGATGGACACCACCAATATCTGCCTCCGAACCTACCCAGAAATAGGATGCTGTCCTCACACCCTGTTTTTCTGCTGTAACCCAAATGGGTTCGCCATGATAGAACTCTCCGTTCTCAACAGTTTCCCTGTTCGACGGTGTAAACATCTTTTCCTGTTCAGGACAGTAAAAAGTATTGTGAACAATGCCATGATGATCGGCATAAAGACCGGTTGCCATAGCGTAATGATTGGGAAATGTTTTGGTGGGAAATACAGGCTTCACATATTCTGCCTTAACACCTGCTGCTGCTATTTGATCCAGGTGGGTTGTTTCAACTCGCGAGGCATAATCCCAGCGGAATCCATCCATCGAGAGCATTACAACATATTGTTTCTTTGCTGAAGAAGTTTCCGGTGATGAGCACCCTCCCAGGATGGTTGCAAAGGCAGCGATAAAAAGAACAGTACTTTTAAAAATCCTTTTCATGGTTATCATTTATTGAAGAGAATTGGTTTTATTTTTATAAGTCCACTCTGGAAAGTATATTCTCCATGAACTTCACGAATGGACACTATTTTTAATGCTTGACATTCAGACAAATAAAAGCATGATGTTTTCACGAATTTTTCTGAAAACGAGTTTTCGGACTGCACTCTTTTATGAAAAGCGAATACGAAAGCCGTTT
>CAYMLS010000285.1:0-6712 GCA_964390665.1 uncultured Bacteroidales bacterium
TCGTCGGTAGGAGCAAACACGGTAAAAGGACCATCGCCCTGGAGTGTTTCCACCAGATCTGCAGCTATCACTGCATCTTCAAGAGTAGTATGATCATCACTGTTAATGATCACATCCACAACATTATTTGCTTTACCTGCAAAGGCAAACAAAATTAGAAAGATGGAAAATAAGGTTCGTTTCAGGTTTGTTTTTTTCATAAAGCAATTTGGTTTTTGGTAAATACTTATTTTATTTCTGATAATTACGAATTTGATTTTCAATTTGATTTTTGTTCTGTAAGAACACTGTTTGTATTATTAATGTTTAATGAAAATCATAAAAAGATAAACAAAATAATAATCTGGTGTTTTTTGCTGATTTTTATTTTAAATAAAATTTACTTTAATAACTGATAATCATTGATTAAGTGAAAAATCATTTCAGCAATTAAATGTATTGTTGTTTTTTTTGTTTTATGATGAACTTCAATTGTTAGACATCTCAGGGTGGTTTCACCCTTAGTTTTTCTTCAAAAAAAATCATTTTTGTCATGAAGTAAGAACAGACTTTTTCATTTTTGGCCTACCATGATTTGGAAATGGTTAACTGATGACGGGTCTGAAGGAAGGGCAAATAAATAATGACCCGATGGGAAAGAGAATTTTTTATTTTGAAAATTTAAAAAAAATACCGTAATTGCGAACCAAAAAGAAACTTGTATGTCCTATCAAAACACAATCAAAACACTCACGCAATTTATCATTGAAAATCAGGCACAATACCCCAATGCCAAAGGTGCACTTACACGCCTGTTAAATGATATAGGTACCGCAGCCAAGATCGTAAACCGTGAAATCAACGCAGCCGGTTTGGTTGATATACTCGGTTATGTGGGAACCGAAAATATTCAGGGTGAAGCACAAAAAAAACTGGATGTATATGCCAACGAGAGGTTTATTGAAGCATTAAAAGCCGGTGGCGAATGCTGCGCGATTGCCTCTGAAGAAAATGAAAAAATCATTTCTGTCCAAAATGAATTTTCTGAAATTGGAAAATATGTTGTTGCCATAGACCCTTTGGATGGAAGCAGCAATATTGAGGCAAATGTATCTATTGGAACCATTTTCTCTATTTACCGGCGCAAATCCGAAACAGGTAAAGCAACGCTTGACGATCTGTTGCAACCAGGCATCAATCTGGTGGCCGCTGGTTATGTGATCTATGGCTCTTCTACAATGCTTGTTTATACCACAGGAAAAGGGGTAAATGGTTTTACGCTCGATCCGAGTGTTGGCATTTTTTGTCTGTCGCATCCCAATATGCGCTTTCCACTTTCCGCCAATATCTATTCACTTAATGAAGGGAATTATAAATTTTTCCCGGAAGGTGTAAAAAACTATCTCAAATATTGTCATGAAGACGACCAGGAGACCATGCGCCCCTATGTTTCCCGTTATATTGGGTCTATGGTTGCTGATTTCCACAGAAATCTTATCAAAGGAGGGATTTTTATGTATCCCCAAACAACCACACAACCGAAGGGAAAACTGCGTTTGCTTTATGAATGCAATCCTATTGCTTACCTGGCTGAACAGGCGGGAGGAAAAGCCTCCAATGGTCAAAGAAGGATTCTGGAAATTGAACCCAAAACGCTTCATCAAAGATCTCCCTTTTTTACCGGCCCCAGGCATATGGTAGAAAAACTGGAAGAATTTTTAAGAGAAGATAGTTCATTCAAAGGGTGATTGATCATTTTTCTTTCTGATCTCATTTGCCATTCAATGCTCTATTGGTAACTTTGCCTGTTTTTAATCATTATATTTTGTGAAACCGGCAGAATTTTTAAATCAATACAAGCAAACGCCTCTCATTACGGAAATCACTGATCAACTTCTTCATTCCGATCCTCAAAAGATTGGATTGAAAGGTTTGGCTGGTTCTTCTGCTTCCGTTATTGCTGCAAGCATATTCAGGTCTGTTTCTGCTCCATTTGTTTGTGTTTTGTCTTCCCGTGAAGAAGCAGCTTACTTTTTTAATGATCTGGAAAATCTTCTGGGCGAAAAGGATTTATCGTATGAGAAAAGAAATATCTTTTTACTCCCCTCATCTTTTAAAAAACCTTTTGAAAAATCAGATGCTGACAAAGCAGGTGCCCTGCTCAGGTCGGAGGTGATCAACAGACTTACCTCCGATCCACGGAGGTTTATCGTGGTTTCCTATCCTGAGGGGTTGGCAGAAAAAATCGTTTCACCCGAAGTGATCAGTAAAAATATCCTCAAATTGCATCTGGCCGAGCATACTTCTGTCGACTTTATCCTGGAACTTCTTCTGGAATATGGTTTTTACAGGGTTGATTTTGTGGTAGAACCCGGTCAGTTTTCCATAAGAGGCGGAATTGTGGATGTGTTTTCTTATTCCAATGATTTTCCATTTCGCATTGAAATCATGGGAGATCAAATAGAAAGCCTGAGAACTTTTAATCCTGAGAATCAAATCTCTGTTGAAAAACTGAACCAAATTTCGGTGCTGCCCGATCTGAATCTGTTAAGTGAAAAATCAACAAAAGAGGATTTCTTTAGCATTTTACCTGCCAATACGGTTTTCTGGAATGATGATACGTTTTTCATGATCGAAAAATTAAGGGGATGGAAAGATAAGAATCTAAATATCCAACCAAAGAACGGGGAAAATACACAACATGCTTTTGATTTGATTGATGAAAATGTTTTTTCTTCCAAAATACAGCAGTTTGATCTTGTGGAATTCAGACGTCAACATTTTTGTAAACAGACCTTTGAATTTAATTTCTCTCCGCAACCTTCCTTCAATAAAAATTTTGATCTTTTAATAGAGAATTTAAAGGGGAAAACATCCGGAGGATATGTCAATTACCTTTTGTCAGATAATCCCAGGCAACTGGCAAGAATACATTCCATCTTTGAAACCATGCAGGAGAAAGACCTGCAAAAAACGGGTTTTAATCATCAGACACTTACCCTGAATCTACATGAAGGTTTTATTGACAGGGTTAATAAAATTTGTTGTTATACCGATCATCAGATTTTTGAAAGGTATTACCGGTTCAGGATCAGAGATAAATTTCCTGGTAAAAAGGCACTTACGCTAAAAGAAATTAATAATCTGCAACCCGGTGATTACATTACTCACATTGATCATGGCGTGGGTATTTTTAGTGGATTGGAAAAAATTGAAGTAAATGGCAAACTCCAGGAAGCTATCCGTTTGATTTATAAAGGAAATGATATCCTTTATATCAGTATCCATTCTTTGCATCGTATCAGCAGATTTGTGGGTAAAGATGGGTCTGAACCTGTGCTTAATAAACTGGGATCACCTGCATGGTCAAACCTGAAAAAGAAGACCAAAAGCAAAGTAAAAGATATTGCAAAGGATCTGATAAAACTCTATGCCAGGAGAAAAGCACAGGAAGGATTTGCTTTTGCACCCGATTCTTATCTGCAGAATGAATTGGAAGCTTCTTTTATTTATGAGGATACACCGGATCAGGTGAAAGCTACCAATGATGTGAAAGTAGATATGGAGAAATCCTATCCTATGGATCGCCTGATTTGTGGCGATGTGGGATTTGGTAAAACAGAGGTGGCAATAAGAGCGGCCTTTAAAGCCGTGAGTGAAAGCAAACAGGTGGCAGTTCTGGTACCTACAACGATTCTTGCTTTGCAGCATTACCATACATTTACGGATCGTTTAAATGATTTTCCCTGCTCTGTTGACTATATCAACCGTTTCAGAACCAACGCACAAAAAAAACAGATCATTCAAAGGGCCAAAGATGGTGATCTGGATATTCTCATCGGCACACATCGGCTGGTTAGTGGTGACGTGAAGTTCAAGGATCTGGGGTTACTCATTATAGATGAAGAACAAAAATTTGGTGTGGCAACCAAGGAAAAACTGAAGAAACTCAAAGTAAATGTTGATACACTTACCCTTACCGCTACTCCTATTCCAAGAACATTGCAGTTCTCACTCATGGGAGCAAGAGACCTCTCATTGATCAATACACCTCCACAAAACAGATATCCTATCATTACTGAATTGCATGTTTTTAATGAAGCAGTGGTGAAAGATGCCATTGAATATGAAGTAGGAAGGGGCGGACAGGTATTTTTTATCCATAACAGGGTGCAAAATATTGGAGAGGTAGCCGAAATGATCCGCAGAATGAACCCCGACTGGAAAGTAACCATCGGGCATGGGCAAATGACGGGAAGCCAATTGGAGGATGTGATGGTAGCTTTTATTGATGGTTATTATGATATCCTTGTGGCAACCTCCATCATCGAATCAGGGCTGGATATTCCCAATGCCAATACCATTATCATCAATAACCCCCATCATTTCGGATTATCTGACCTGCACCAGATGAGGGGCAGGGTAGGGCGCACCAACAAAAAAGCCTTCTGCTACCTCTTAACACCTCCTTTTTCCACCCTTACGCAGGATGCAAGGCGCAGACTGAAAGCGATCGAAGAGTTTTCTGATCTGGGAAGTGGATTTAATATCTCTATGCGCGACCTTGATATCAGAGGAGCTGGAAATCTGCTTGGAGGCGAGCAAAGTGGGTTTATCTCCGAAATTGGTTTTGAAATGTATCATAAAATATTGGATGAAGCGCTACTGGAACTTAAACAGGAGGAATTTAAAGAGCATTTTAACGAAAATGGTGGCGAAGAAAAACCCGGTGTTTCTTACGTGTCTGATTGTGTGTTGGAAACTGATCTCCAGCTTTTGATACCTTCTGAATATGTTGAAAATACACAGGAACGCTTATCATTGTACAAAGATCTCGATAATTTATCCAATGAAGATGAATTGGAGGATTTTGTTGCCAGGTTGAAGGATCGGTTCGGACCTGTTCCCGATGAAACTTCAGGACTTTTTATGGCATTAAAAACAAGATGGTTAGCAACAAAACTGGGATTTGAAAAGATTATTTTAAAATCAGGCAGGTTTATAGGGTACTTTATCTCCGATCAGGAATCGCCGTATTTTCAAAGTGCTGTTTTTTCCCGCATACTCTCTTTTGTGCAAAACAATCCGGTGAAATCACAAATACGCGAGTCAAACAAAAAACTCAGTCTTTCTGTAAGAGGTGTTGACTCCATAGAGAAAGCATGCGATATTTTGAAAAAAATGCAGAACGAAGATTAGGTTTTTGGAATCATTTTTGGTTGGAAGGAAATTGATAAATAAATTTCTAACTGATTCCTTTGTTCTGTGAAAGCAACGATCGCCTCTTTAGTACTTTCTACTCTTTTTTTACTCGTTTATTCAGATGTACTTCTTGCCGGGAATGTCAAAACCGATTCATTGGTTTTATCTGGAGATCAACATGAATTCATTGTTTTTGATGCGTTTTTTGATCATCAAAAAAATTACATTCCCGGAAAGGAAATGAATACATCCATCAAAACAGTTTATGTGGCAGTTCACATCTGGCAGGATCAAAACGGAGAAGGAAATTTCAGGGAAAATGAGTCTGTTAATCAGGCATTTGAAAAAACGATTGAAAGACTAAACAATCTTTTTTCCCGCTCGTCCGATCCTTCTCATCCTATTGAAGGGGTTGATTATTTGAAAGATAGCCATATTAGATTTGAACTACAAGGGATTTACTATCACCGCGATTCGTTATTGAGCAATGTAGGCTGTAATGCTGGAAAAAAAATGAATGACTACGTTTTTCAGCGATATCCCGAAACCAAAAAGTTCCTCAATATGCATTTTACCAATGGATATTGCGTGGGGGCATCAGGATATGCTAATTATTCGAGTTCTATAGATCTCTTGCAAGACAATTATATTGTCACTTATGTACAATCGGGGTTCGAAAATCCTGACAGCTATCCTTTCTGGGGCATGATGATACACCTGGCGCATGAAGTAGGGCATAATTTCAACCTCCGTCACCCTTATAATTCCGAATTTTGCAAACGAACCGATCCCGACTTTCTTTTCGATCTTTTTGGCTTCGAAAAACAAAGCGATTGTGAAAATCAAAGGTCCTCGTGCGATATTTGTTATCATAACACAGGATGGACCTGTGATTACAAAGACCCCGAATCAGGCTGCACCAACAATCTGATGGGTGGCACAGCATCTGCCGGCAGCATCACACCTTTGCAGATGGGACGAATGAACCGGACACTGGTAAACGCAAGTTTACGAAAATATGCATGGGGTTATTCTGATAAACCTTTCGTGGTATCCCAAAACCAGGTTTGGAACAGAAATATGAAGTTCTATAATGATATTGTGGTGAAAAAAGGCGCGATACTATGGATCAAAAATGATCTTGAAATGGTACCCGGAAGTAAAATTGTAGTGGAAACCGGTGCAAAACTGATCGTTGATAATGCACACATATCTTCTGCTCTTTATGCTTCTGGTAAATGGGATGGAGTGCAACTTGGATCTGCTGAAAAAAAAGGTTTTCTCTTTTGGAAAAAAAAGACACCTGCCGGTAAGGTCATCACCGTTAATAATGGTTATGTTGAATCTGAATTTACTACTTATCCCTGAAATGATCTTCAGTTTTCTTCTCTTCTTGCCTTTAAAACGATCTTTCCAACTTCCCATGGACAAATATCTTCAAAAACCATCAATGTTATTTTTGAATTACTGATCAATAGATTATAATGCGAAAGCATCATAAATTGGTGTTTGGATTTATTTTCAAATGCAT
>CAYMLS010000286.1:0-6706 GCA_964390665.1 uncultured Bacteroidales bacterium
CGTTCACAGAATATTTACAATGATGGGATTCGTATTAAGGATATTGCACGGATAACCCAGAAAGTGCATCAGCGAATGATAGGAACGCATATAAAACCCAAAGACATTCTTTTAAATATTACAGGTGGCTCAATCGGAAGATGTGCATTAGTGCCAGATGAGTTTGATAGTGGAAATGTCAGTCAGCATGTTTCTATTGTACGATTGGTTGAATTAGAATTGAGACAATATATTCATAAGTTTTTCATTTCCCCTGGCTTTCAGGAAAGAATAATGGATGTTCAGGTTGGTGTTTCAAGAGAAGGTTTGTCAATGACAAAATTAAAAATGTTTCCGACACCCCTTCCCCCTCTCCAAGAACAACACGCCATCGTCACCACCGTCAATACTTTGATGGGTTTGTGTGACAGGCTGGAGCAGGAGATAGGGCATCAGGAAAAGCAGGTGGAGGAGTTGATGGGGAGTTGTGTGAGGGAGGTGGTGGAGTATTAGTAAAAAATCGAGAATAAAATAATGAGCAACTCAAATGAAATAACCCTCGACTTTAACCATCAAATCAGAAGCGATTCTAGTGGTTATAAATTTCTTACACAAATTTATCATGAAGCCAAGGATTTGCCGTCAACACAAATAGTTTTTGATTTTACGAAAACCCGTTGGTTTGAAGCCAACCTATCAGCTGTTTTGGGAGCAATCGTTGAATTGCTTGATGAGGAGGGAAAGAGAATCACGTTTCAGAATTTTCAACCTAAAGTTGATGATATCCTCAAACGTAACGGTTTTCTAAATACTTCCACTGAAAATTCTGAATGGGATATTTTTGGCACTACAGTTCCTTACAGAAGTTTTTCCCAAAAAAACGACAGTCAGTTTATCAGATATATTGCTAAAGAAGTTCTTAAAAAGCGTGATTTCCCAAAACATAGCGAGCGATTAGGTAAAAAAATCAATGAAAGTATTTTTGAGTTGTTTGAAAATGCCCGCACCCATGGTCATTGCAAGCAAATTCATACTTGCGGCCAATACTACCCTAATAAAGTACCACCACGTCTGGACATAACGATTGTGGACATGGGAAAAACCATCAAGGCAAATGTAAACGAATACTTAAATGAAAATCTGAACGGTGATTTGTGTATTGATTGGGCTGTTCAATATGGGAATACAACTAAACAGGGTGTTATATCAGGTGGACTGGGGTTGGATGTAATAATGGAATTTCTAAAATTAAACAAAGGGAAGATTCAAATTATTTCAGCTGATGGTTACTGGGAGAATCGACGTGGAATTATCTCAAAAAGTATTTTTTCCAAACCTTTTCCAGGTACCATCGTTAATATAGAATTCAACCTAAATGATGATAAGATTTATTATCTGGATGATGAAACTCCACTTGAAGGTATTTTTTAGTAAATTTGTTCTATGGGAAAAGTTGATGAAATATTATTAGTTCAGCAGATCATCGGTGAAGATGTTGCGGTGACCACTGATGATGGGGATAAACTGTTTCAGTTAATTAATAATTTATTAAAACAACAAAAGATAATTGAAATTGATTTCTCTGGTATAAATCTTATGACAACTGCATTTCTGAATGCAGCAATTGGTCAATTATATAATGAATATACCAGTGAATTCCTTAATTCTCAATTGAAACTTTCTCATGTTTCTTCTGATGATGCTATTCTTTTCAAAAAAGTAATTGAAAGAGCAAAGGAGTATTTTGCCCATAGAAAGAACTTTGAAAGGTCTGCCCATAAAGCCATCTACGATGCCTGAAGTACTTGACATCCGTCACTATCAACCCAAAGCTTCCGATGTTTTTCTTTTCGACAATAGTGTATGGATGTATCTTTTTTGCCCCCTTGGAAATTACAACCAGAATAAACAAAAACACTATTCCTCTTTTTTAAAGCAGACCCAAAGCTCGCGCAGTACTATATTTACCAACAGCATGGTAATTTCTGAATTTGCTAACCGTTATCTCAGGCTTGACTTTGAGGAATGGAAGCGAGGCGAACAAAAATACAGCGCTGTTTATAAGCGCGATTTTGTGGGTTCCCCGCGTTATCAGTCTACAGTAGATGATCTGCAAATCAGCATAAATAAAATTATGCAAGTGAGTGAGAAAGGCTCAGATGATTTTAATGCCATTAGTTTATCATCAGCAATTAAACATTTAGCTCACATTGACTTCAATGACAGCTACTTACTTGAACTTGCCAAGCTAAAAAATTATACAATCGTAACAGATGATCGGGATTTTGTGAAATATGATCAGCATAATGTTCGGATTATTATTTGCCAATAAGGTCAACACCGGTCTTTCAGGAGAATTTTGTTGTCGCAGAACTTTACCGAAGAGGGTGATCAGTTGGAATGACCATTGGAAATGCCAAAGCCATTGCTTCATTTGCTTGAAAAGAAATACTTAATTGTTGATAAACCAATACTTGACAGCAGTCCAATTGATATTATTTATACCAGAAAAGAACTGAGTCAGGAGGTATTTGACTATGTTGAAAAAAACTGTACAAAGGAGGAGAAGCAAAGGCTTGAAATGATTAAGAATCTCATTCAGGGCTATGAATCACCTTTTGGGTTGGAATTATTGGCAACGGTAGAGTGGGTAATCCAGAATAAAAAGAGCTCAACTCAGCTAACACCTGACCTGATTACATCTGAAATTCAAAATTGGAGTAAAAAAAAATCCGAAAGCTTTACTCCTGATCTTATTGAAAAAGCAATCACTCACCTGAATAAGGTAAAGAACGTAGTTTTCGCCTAGCAGGATTTTTCGCGTTTGACACCAAATGGAAAATCATAGATACCAACGAACCCTCAGATGGCGATTTGAAGCAGATGTTTGTTTACAATATGTACTGGAATGCCGGAAAAAGTATTCTTTTGTACCCACGCAATACCAATCAGCAAAATGTTAATGGTGCATATGCTGAGTTTAAGGATTCTGCCCGGGAAAATAGCTGTCAACTGGCTTTTGTGGATGTTTTGAAAGGAGGGAAGTTGAATTTGGAAATTGGGAGGGAGATATTGGTGATGATGGGTTGTAAAGCCTGAAATAATAATTATATGTATCAGGAGCAGTGGGTAGGCTTCATTATTGATCTAATCAATGACAACGGGTGGACAAAAGATAAATGGAAGAAAAAGTACTATAATTCAGAAAAAATGGAGATAAATTAAATGGCCTTTATCGAACTCGACAGATTGGAGCACTTTATCATCCACCCGCTAAAAGGGATGCCGGCATATTATATGTTCGATTGAGAATACAATGATTTGTGATTTGCGAATTGCGAATTAAGAATTAATCATTAAGCCCATACTGCATTTATAAAATAGCTTTCCAGATATATTTTTATGAGATTGCAGGAAAAAAGGGAAATCGCTGGTAGTTTTCATGAAATAAAAATTAATATAACTGTCAAAAAGCATTACTTTTGTAAATTATATTTTGCATTATGTCTAAGAAAAAAATAGTTCTACTTCCCAAAACCCATCGCATACTGGTGCAGGTTGGAGAAAATATTAAACTGGCCCGTTTGCGGCGCAAGTTGAGTGCTGATTTGGTGGCAGAAAGAGCGAACATTAGCCGGCCTACCCTCACTGCCATAGAGCAGGGTTCTCCTGCGGTAAGCATGGGGTCATATCTTATGGTATTGCAAGCCCTGGGGTTGGAGAAGGATTTTCTGCAAATTGCCAAAGATGATGAACTGGGAAGAAAACTACAGGATATTGGTCTTTTAACAAAAAAGCGTGCCCCTAAAAAGTTCATCAGGTAGATAGACTGAAAAACCTAACCTCGTTTTCGGGGTTTAGCCAATTAATTCCAGCACAAAATCATCACTATTTATTTTTTCATATTCCCAGATAATATCTCCTGTATATACTTTAAGCGCCAGATCGGTTAGTTCCGCAATTTCATGCATCCAAAGTTCAGACCCCTTCGGGACTTTAAAATTAATAAAACAGTTGGTTGCTCCAGATGGGAATTCTTTTTGTTTAGCAACTATCTGCGCCCATAAAGTAAGTATACGTTGTGGGTCTGAAACTTCCGCTCTGGCAGCATAAAGTCTATAAACGCCATTATCTTTCATTGTTTGAATGATACTTTCGTAGGGGTTAGTCATAGCTGTTGAATTATTAATTAATCGGTGAAACAATTATCCTGTTTAATCGATTTTAAAGGTCATTAGATTAAATTCTTATTTTGCTTAAAGGAGAAAACCAATCCCCTGATTTAAACAAAAATCTTTAAAATCATCAATGGTTTTGTCGGTTAATTCTGCATTTGCAAATTGGATAAGATTGTATGCCTTCGCTATTGTGTAACTGTCTCCTTTACCTTTTACCATTATGGGTCCTTCTTTTTTTCTCTTAAGTATCTCCTTAGAACACGAATGGAAATCCTGATAGTTCCAGTCATTTTTTCCTACTACAAATATCAATCTGGTTTGAGATGATTCTATGGATGAAAAATCTTCGGGCTTCAGTTTATTATCCTTATCTGAATCAAAAAATCCGGTGTCACTTTGTAAAAAAATTGATGCCCTAACCTCTCCATCATTAGTTTCAATAGCTCCCAAATGAAATTCAAAATAGTACATGGGCAGGAAATCCCAGGCCCATAACTGAAGATTGTCTTTTCTGCCGGGATTCCATGGGTGAGAGAATAAAGCATTTCCGTCTACATATCCAAAACCCAGCTTATCAGAGATATATTTAACAAGGCTACGCACCCTTTCCTGATAATGGTACAACAGTCGATAAGACTTTCTTACATCGGCTAAGACAATATTTAATTCGTCACTATTAAGTTGCATGTTATCCTCCTCTTTATTTTTTTTTATGAAATTGATCTTTTTGACGGGTAGTTCATTCAACCATTTGGTTACAAAAAAACCATGCAATTCAAATGAATTTTGGATGTCTTTCAGTAGGTCTTTGAGGTGTCGGGGTTCAAAGTTTTTACCATCTAATTCCTCAAGTTTATTTACAACCTGATGGAGTAATTGAGACCACTTGCAGAAAAGCACCTTTTCTAAACCTTCAATTTTCTTTGTTGCTTCAGGTTTTTCACAACCAAGTGCCAATAAATATAGTTTACTGCCTCCATCAGACTTTTTGGGAATTTTCTTAGGGTACTCATTCCAATAGGCATTAACTTCTCTTTGCCATTGGTCTGGATCCTGTTGTTTGCTATCATACCGTTTGGCTTCAATGATTAGATCAAATTTTTCAAATGAAATATACAAATCGGGTTCAATTGATTTGGTGATATCATTTTCATTCGATTTCCACCGTGGCCAGAATTCTTTATCTTTAATCCTCCCTGCTGGTTCTATTTCAGGTGGTTCACCACATGCCTTCCATATAATCTCCCATAAGATGTTATCAGGCAAATAGAATAGTCTTCCAAATACCATTGATGTTAAAGAATCCTCAGATGTTTTAAAGGATTCACGCCAATTGAGCTTGTCCTTATTAGTAACAAGATGAAATGGATTCTCGCGTTCATTTGTATTATGATCGGTTTGGGTACTATTTTTAAAATTGTGGCCGGCTTTGCCTTTCAATATAGCATGAATCATTGCTTTAGCTTTTCAGTTTGATGTGAATTATATTTGATGATAATTGGTCTGGATGTCTTTTTGTAGCCAAAAGTATTTCTTAGAATCGGAATACGAAACCTGAAGATGAATTTTTTTTGAGATATTTTATAAAAGCCTGTAAAACATAGTTTTGAATTTGTAAATTCATAATTGATAATTTCCTGTACGTTGCATAATCCTGCACAATTGAAGTTCGGTGTCGTTATTTCCGATAAAGATGTATTGTAAGGTGCTTTATAATACATTATTTGAAGTTTTTAAAGCGAAACTCACATTCTTGCATTAAAAGAGCCATATATTACACTTTTAGAAATCTGTTTTCAAGTCGTTCATAAAATCTTTCCTAAATTGAATCTGTTGGTTAAATGATTGTTGAAAAGCATGTTAATTTTGTAGTCGTCTGACGAGTCAGTTAATAAAAAAGAACTAAAGGTTGAGTATCTAAGCCCTTTCGAAAAGTACTCGTCTGACGACTATTCTAAAATAATGATACCATGTTTGATAACGATGATGATTTAGAAAGAAAGAACCCCGAAGAACTACCCATTTTCAAAAAAGGGATGGAAATCTACGACGTGGTCAATGAGATTTCCGATTTAATCCCGGAGGAGAACGGGATGTTGCAGGAGATCAAAATGCAGATGCTCTCGGATGCTGCCATGCTTAAGGTAAAGGTTGCAGGTGCTGAAGGTGGCGATCTGTATGATATCAGAATGCAGAATGCCGCTTTGATCCGGAAAGCTGCACTCGATTTAATGGTGAAGAACCACTCCCTGAAAGCTTTTGGATTTGAACATGTGGAGTACTTCTCTATCGTACGTGATTTAATTGAAGAATACCGCTTGTTATTCATTGAGTGGGTGGAAGGTTTTGACAAATGGAATTATACGATTGACCGCTGGGGACTGTTTAATCCGCCCGGTGTTGGCCCGCACGACAAAGATCCGGATGATAATATCCCTTTTAACCCTGATTGATTTTTTGAATGATTGAACCCAACCTGTGCCTTGCCAGGATAACGTTGCGAAAACAAAGGTTGTCGATCGACTTTATCCCAACCCGTTGATTCAGGG
>CAYMLS010000287.1:0-6693 GCA_964390665.1 uncultured Bacteroidales bacterium
GAAAAAACGAGACGAAAGCCTTGTCTTTGACGATTTCTTATCAAAGACACAAAAAATAAGGGTTTTCTTGCTGACACTATATTACAAAAAACACTGAACCGGGCCATGACAAAAATTTTGACATACACGCCCATGATGATAATTCGCGGCATGGTAAAACATGCAGTCAGATTGTTAGCGAGCTCTCTCGTTGGAAAAAACGAGAACCTATTTAATAAAATCATAACCAGATAAAAAATCAGTATTTGTATGAATATATTTCAATTTGTATACCAAATAGCGAAATAACCTTTCAGGTATACCGTGAATCCGGAAACAGGGTTGATAAGAAAGTTATTTCCCTCTTAGCACTTACTTTCCCAGCAATCTTTTGATCTCATTGAGTTTCATCAGTGCTTCCACCGGGGTAAGGGTATTGATGTCGGTATTGAGGATATCCTCCTTGATTTGAAGGAGCAACGGATCATCCAGCTGAATAAAACTCAATTGGTACTGATCCTTTTGGGAAGATGACTTTTTCGATCGCCCTTGCCCGTCTGTCTTCTCCTTGCCTGCTATCTCATCATGGTTATGACTTTTTTCCAGATGCGATAGGATTTCATTGGCCCGGTTGATAACCAGTTTGGGCATGCCCGCCATTTTGGCCACATGGATTCCAAAACTATGTTGACTGCCCCCGCTCACCAGCTTGCGCATAAATATTACATTGTTGTGCATTTCTTTTACCGAAACATTGAAATTTTTGATGCGCGAAAAAGAAGCGGCCATTTCATTGAGTTCATGATAATGGGTAGCGAACAGGGTTTTGGCTCTGAAAAGGGGGTGCTCATGTAAAAATTCGGCGATAGACCAGGCAATGCTGATCCCGTCGTATGTGCTGGTACCACGACCGATCTCATCCAGCAGGATCAGACTGCGGTTGGAAATATTGTTGAGGATACTGGCGGTTTCATTCATCTCAACCATGAAGGTAGATTCGCCGGAAGAGATATTATCTGAAGCCCCTACACGTGTAAATATCTTATCAACCCAACCGATTTTTGCAGCATTGGCAGGGACAAAAGAACCCATTTGCGCCATCAGCACAATAAGCGCCGTTTGACGCAGCAGTGCCGATTTACCCGACATGTTGGGACCCGTGATCATGATGATCTGTTGTTTTTCATTATCAAGCGTAATGTCATTGGCAACATATTCTTCGCCAGGCGGGAGTTGCTGTTCGATCACAGGATGTCGTCCCTGTTCAATTTCCAGCACATACGAATCATTGATCTCCGGTTGCACATAATTGTATTGTTTTGCCACATTGGCAAAGCACAACAGACAATCTAAGCGCGCCAAAACACCAGCATTCAATTGTATGGGTTCAATATACTCAGAGAGCGCCGAAACCAGTTCCACATATATCCTCTCTTCTTCCAGCAGGATTTTTTCCTCAGCACCCAGGATCTTCTCTTCATACTCTTTCAGTTCGGGGGTTATGTATCTTTCAGAATTGACAAGAGTTTGTTTTCGCACCCAGTCTTCAGGCACTTTATCCTTATGGGTATTGGTTACTTCCAGGTAATACCCAAAAACATTGTTGTAAGAAATTTTCAGGCTGGGAATACCCGTTCTGTCCATTTCACGCTTCCGAAGTTGTGCGAGATAGTCTTTGCCACTATGGGCTATATTCCGCAGGTCGTCGAGCGCTTCACTCACCCCTTCAGCAATCACATTTCCTTTGGTTATCAGGGCAGAAGGTTCATCCAAAA
Source organism: uncultured Bacteroidales bacterium (assembly GCA_964390665.1). Classification (GTDB taxonomy): domain Bacteria; phylum Bacteroidota; class Bacteroidia; order Bacteroidales; family UBA7960; genus SKVR01. The sequence continues at coordinate 1,755 of CAYMLS010000287.1, forward strand.
TTTCCCTGCCGATCCGCTCTCTGATTTGTTTGCAGGGGTTTAGTTGGTCACCGATGGTTTTCAGACCCTCTTTGCCCGAATCCAAACAAATTTCACGGATGGGTTCAATGGCCTGCAGAGCCCGTTGCACCTGCAGCATTTCGCGAGGGTTGATTTTTCCAACGGCAACCTTCGAGATCAATCTTTCCAGATCGCCGATCTGCCGCAAATGTTTCTCCAGCTGATGGGATAAATCTTCGTTTTGGCACAGATCACCCACGACGGTGTGCCGCTCGTTGATCAGGGCTCTGTCTTTCAGGGGTAGGACAACCCATCTTTTGAGCATGCGGCTTCCCATGGGAGACAAGGTATGATCGAGCACATGGATGAGCGTTGTGGCATTTTCATTCAGGGAATAGAGCAACTCCAGGTTTCGGATCGTAAATTTATCCAGCCACACATACCTGCTTTCATCAATACGTGATATTTTGGTAATGTGCTGTATCTTGTCGTGCCTTGTTTCGGAGAGATAATGCATGGCAGCTCCTGCGGCAATGATGCCATTTTCGATTTCATCAATACCAAACCCTTTGTAAGATACCGTACCAAAATGCTTCAGCAGCAGGTCGTCGGCAAAATCGCGTGTAAACACCCAGTCTTCAAGGGAAGAAGTATAGTACTTACCCGGGAATGTTTCGTGCAATTCGCGCAGTAACTTTTTCTGAACCACGATCTCACTGGGGCGAAAACTCTGAATAAGTTTATCAATATATTCAATGCTGCCCTGGTCGGTAAAAAACTCGCCTGTAGAAACATCCAGGAAAGCGATACCTGTATTATTTCCCTGTAGGTGCACAGCGGCCAAAAAGTTATTCTCCTTATGATCAAGTACTTTATCACTGAAAGAGATGCCCGGTGTCACCAGTTCGGTAACCCCCCTTTTCACGATCTTTTTGGTCATTTTCGGATCTTCAAGTTGCTCACAAATGGCAACTTTTTGCCCGGCACGCACCAGTTTGGGCAGGTAATTATCCAGTGCATGATGAGGAAATCCCGCCAACTCAACATAAGAAGCAGAACCATTGGCACGACGGGTGAGAACAATGCCTAATATTTCAGAAGTTTTCACCGCATCCTCCCCGAAGGTTTCATAAAAATCACCCACCCTGAAAAGCAAGAGTGCGTCGGGGTGTTTCCCTTTGATGGCATAATATTGTTTCATCAAAGGAGTTTCAACTGCTTTCTGTGTAGATTTGCTCAATTTTTTCCGGTTTTTATAAAAGAGCAAACCTACACATTTTTTTTGTTTTGAGAAACAGATCTTGCAGACAAAACCTGAGGTAGATGATCATCCTGTTCAATGCAGATTTACATGACAGGATGATCTTACAATAAAAAAACCACCATAAGCGCCAGAACCAAAAGGCAATTGAAACCCTACCAGAGAGCATTTTTCTTCGACCTGTGAGTGTTTTAATTCAATAAAATCAAGTAGATTTTTTTAATTAAGGATTAATTAAAATTTCCTTAAACCACTTGTTGAGCATAATTTGTTCTTTTGTGGTGTTTAAAAATTATACCCATTATTGCTATGACACATTCAGAAGAAAAATATATGATCAGGCAAATCAGGGGAGGGAACAAAAAAGCGTTTGAAGATATTTATATGTTACATGTAAAGGCGTTGCACACATTTGCACTGCAAATCACCATGACTTCTGCACAGGCCGAGGAAATTGTGCAGGAAGTTTTTGTTGATCTTTGGATGAAAAGGGAAAAGATGGAAATTACAAGTAACCTGAAAGGATATTTATTTAAAATGCTCCGGTTTAAATTGATTGACATGATCAGGAGAAACAAACTTTTTGATAAATACGCTGAGCATATACTTTTGCAATCTGCCACATACACATCTTCCAATCCGGAGGAATCTTTTATCACCAAGGAAAAATCAAGACTGCTGCTGGATAAAACAAAGGTACTTCCGGAAAAATGCAGGCAGATATTTATTCTTCGACGCATCGAAAACTACTCTATTGCAGAAATAGCAGAAACGCTCTCTCTGTCACCCCAAACCGTTAAAAACCAACTCAGCAAAGCCTTTCGTCTTATCAAACCCCATTTTGAAGAAATTATAGCTACGATGATGATCATGGTTGCATGGGTTTGATCATAAAACCAAAGTTCTTTTTTTCTGCAACGTAGTACTTTTTCTTTTGCTGTTCGACATACCAATGTAAAAGCGAGAAAAAAATATGAACAGAAGAAAAAATAACCTGATCGATTACCTTAAAAACCTCAACAATGCAGAGGGAAAGCTAATTTTTGACCGATGGATCAGAAAAAAACAGCGTGAAAGTGAGCACCCTGCGACACAGCCAAACCATGACTTTGAGCAGATGCAACGAAAAATGAAGGCAAATATTGATGCCCGGATCAAAGAAGAGGATTCATTACAGCATGCGTCCTCTCCCCAGTTAAAACCCCATCAAAGAATACGATTGATACCTGCGGTTTTTTCATTGAAAATAGCGGCAACAATTGCTGTTTTACTGGTCACCACCATACTAATGATCCGTTTTTATGATCCGGCAGTAACAGCGGTCATTTCGGTTTTCAACCCTTCTGTGGAGGAAGTCTATGAAACCATTACAGCAAAGCGGGGAAGCAAAGCACGGTTCACCCTCACTGATGGCACCAGCATTGTTTTGAATGCAGGGTCTCAGATCCGCTTCTCACCCCGGTTCAGTCAAGACAAAAGAGAACTTTTCCTGACTGGCGAGGCCTATTTTAAAGTAGCCAAAGACAAAACGCGCCCCTTTATTGTACATGCCGGCAACCTCAGCACCACAGTTATCGGTACTGCCTTCGGCATCAAGGCCTTTGAAAATGAAAATGATGCGATGGTATTGGTGGAAGAGGGTAAGGTAAAAGTAAACATCACCCAAAAAACAAGATCAGAAAACGGACAGGCAACCGATTATTTTCTGAAAAAGGACGAGCAGGTGACTTATCGCAAGTTGGAAAATGAGGTATACCATCAAAAAGTATCAGATGGCAGCCTTCTTTTGGCATGGAAAGACAATGTACTTGCATTTGAGGATCAGTCGCTTGAAGAAATCGCCAAAGTACTGGAGCGTTGGTTTGATGTTCAAATTTCATTCGGGAATGAAAAGTTGAAGATGTGCACTTTCAGAGGCAGATCAGAAAACCCAAAACTCTGGAACATACTGGAATCCATAAGCTATGCCAATGATATAACATATGAAAAAGAAGGAAAAAATATTGTGTTTAAAGGACCCGGATGCCATGACATGATGCATTAATTTACAAACCTATGACAAAAAAAGAGCAGCATCAATAACGAGGTTGGCCGCCACAGGTTATTGATCACTGCTCCTGAATTAAATTGTGTTATTTAAAACGTTACAAAATTATGAATTTTAAATGGTTGTGCACATTTTTTTATGAAATGTCAAAGATTTCTTTTCGGATTTTTATTCTGACTATCTTATCTCTTCAAGTTGTTTTAGCCCACAATAGTGCCGGGCAAAACCTGGAAAGCACAATAATTACGCTTCACGCTAATAATGTAAAAATCATTGAGGTTTTTAATGAAATAGAGACCAAAACCGGGTATACCTTCTTTTACAACAGTAAACTGAAAAAACTAAATAAGAAGATCAGTATTACCGAAAACCAGCAATCTCTCAATTCCATCATTCAGATTCTTTCCAACAAAACCAATTTATCATTTAAGGTAATTGGCAATACGATCTCAGTAACAGAGACTCCCGTTGAAATTGATGATGATAATCAGGGTACCGGAACGCTTAAGGGCCGTGTTGCAGATGAATCAGACCTGCCTATGATAGGTGCCACTGTTTTAATTGAGGGAACCAACATAGGTACTACGGTTGATGTTAATGGTAATTATCAGATTTTTTCAGTTCCGGTAGGAGAGCAAACCATTACAGTTTCATTTCTGGGTTATCAGACCGAACAAAGATTTGTTGAAATAGAGCGGGGAGAGATTTTGGTTGAAGACTTTCGTTTACAAATGCAGGCTTCTGACATAGCAGAAGTAGTTGTTTACGGTCAGGCAAGAGGTCAAACAGCAGCCATTCAGCAGCAACGAAATGCACGTGGAATAACCAATATTGTTTCGTCTGAAAAACTCAGGGAACTGCCAGATGTTAACGTGGCAGAAGCAGTTGGCCGATTACCCGGTTTAATGGTGGAAAGAAACCGGGGGGAAGGACAAAAGGTTATCATAAGAGGGTTGGCCCCGAAGTATAACTCAGTTTCCATTGGTGGTAATATGGTTCCCTCCACATCATTGGACGACAGGAGCACAGATTTAAATTTAATTTCACCCGACATTTTGGGTGGTATTGAAGTACAAAAAGCCAATACGGCTGATAAAGATGCGGATGGATTGGGTGGTACTGTAAATATAACGCTCAAAGAGGCATCCCCGGGTTTCAATGTGAGTGCAGAAGTTCATAGTGGATACAGTGGGCATACCAACAACATAAGTACATACAGAGGAAATATTTTTCTGAGTAACCGGTTCTTTGACGATAAACTGGGAATTATGCTCACTGGAAATGCTGATGTATCGGAAAGAAACTCCGACAGAATGATTGCGAACTATGATGTTCAGGGAGTTCCAAATTATGAAGAAGGACAAACTTTTATCACACCGTGGGTAACCAGTATGAATCTGGAAGCCAATGTTGAAGACAGAACAAGAGCGGGTGGTAGTTTATTATTTGACTGGAACATCGGTAGCTCAAGCAAGATCAAAGCAAGCAATTTTGTAGGTTATTTGAACCGATCTGTCAATGACAGGATCAAACAATACAATTTGAGTAGTAATTACACATATTTGTTGCAGCTGGATAATCAGATCAACCAATTACTTTATTCCAACTCTGTTGAAGGAGAGCATTTGGTC
>CAYMLS010000288.1:0-6673 GCA_964390665.1 uncultured Bacteroidales bacterium
TTCAAAAACGAGAATAACGCAGTATTTGGCGTTTTCTTGCAAAGACTAATTATTTACAATACCCGTTTTACGAAAGAATTGCATCATTTAAGTTGAGTTTTATTATGAATTTTCAAGGCAAAACCAAGGAAGAACTCATAAAAGATCTCCAGGATCTGAAGAAAAAACATGATGCTTTAAAAGTTGCATACGAATCGGATATGGTAGATAAAAAGCAAACCATAGAAGCACTGCAGGCAAACCAGGAAATGATGCTTAGCGTTTATCGTATCGCTCCTGCAGGAATTGGGGTTGTTGTGAGCAGAATACTAAAAGATGTGAATCTCCGCGTTTGCGAAATGACCGGATATACCCGGGAGGAGTTGCTGGGCAAAAGCCCCCGTATCCTTTATCCTTCGCAGGAAGACTACGAATTTGTAGGTAAAAACAAATATGATCAGAAAAGGGAAAATGGGACAGGAGAAGTGGAAACACGTTGGAAAAAGAAAGACGGAACAATCATCCATGTTATATTGGTTTCCACAACCATCGATCTGAACGATCATAACAAAGGAGTTGTTTTTACTGCACTGGATATTACCGAACGAAAACAGGCAGAAGAAGCACTTTTCAAAAGCGAATCGGAAACGCGTGCTTTGCTGAACGGCATTCCCGAAAGCGCATTTTTAACAGACACAAAGGGGATCGTAATTGCTGCCAATGCCACGGTTGCCCAACGATTAAAGGTCGGCAAAGAGGAGCTGATCGGTTCAAATATTTTCAACAATGTTCCCAAAGATGTTGCTGATCACAGGCGTAGGTTTGTTGATCAGGTCATAAAAACAGGTAAGCAGGTTCAGTTTCAGGATGTCCGTTTTGGTAAAATCATCGATAACCGGGTAAATCCGGTTTTTGATCAGGATGGTAAAATCTCCAGACTCGCCATTATTGGCATCGATATAACAGAACGCGAAAAAGCAGAGCAGGACTTGCAGGAAAGCGAAGAAAAATTTCGCAGCCTGGCAAATTCAGCCAAAGTGATGATTTCTATTGTTGCTGACTCCAATGGTGGGAAATACCTCTATGTGAATGATGAATGGCAGCGTGTGATGGGATACAGCAAAGATGAGGCAATAGATATAAGACCCATTGATACCGTAGCACCGGAGGACAGACCAATGGTTTTGGATAACGCAAAGAAACGAATTGAAGGAAAGTCATCTCCATCCAGTTATGAGTTGAGAATTATTACCCGAAGCGGCAAAATGAAATATCTCGACTTTTCCGCAACTGCTATAAATTTTGGAAACCAAAAAGTCATATTAACATCATCTGTTGATATTACAGAGCGAAAAAAAACAGAAGAAGCACTGCGCCAAAGAGAAGAGATGATGCAAACTTCGCAGGCTGTGGCACACATATGCTCTTATTCAACAAATCTGAATGCAGTTGAGTTAGAGGAAAGCTTTTGGGTATGTTCGCCCGAATTATACAAAATATTTGGCATTAACGAATCCTATCCACATACCATAGAGGGATGGACAAACTTTATTCACCCCGATGATCGCGAAGAAATCGTTGCCTACCATGAATCTGTGGTTAATGAAAAAAAATCCTTCGATCGCGAATATAAGATAATCCGGATTAACGATGGCGAAGAGCGCTGGGTTCATGGTACAGGAGAACTCGAATTTGATGCAAATGGGAACCCCATAAGAATGCATGGGGCCATACAGGACATTACCGACAGAAAAAAGTTTGAACTCGCCCTTCAAAAAAATGAAGACATCCTGAACCAAACCCAGAAAATCTCTAAAATCGGGGGTTGGGAGTGGGATGTTGAGAAGAAGTTAATGACCTGGACAGAGGAAGTTTACCGGATACACGATCTCAATCCCCAAAAAACTAAACAAGAAGGACAGGAATTAATTAACCTGGGGATGAATTTTTACCACCCCGATCATCGAAGCAAAATATCCGAAGCTTTTAAAGAGTGCGCAGAAAGGGGTAAACCTTACGATCTGGAAGTGCCCTTCACAACAGCAAAAGGGCGTAAACTATGGGTACGAACTACAGCAAAAGCTATAAAAGAAAAAAGCAGGATAGTGAGAGTCATTGGTAATATAATGGATATTACCAGGCAAAAAATGACAGAAGAAGCATTGTATAAGAGTAAAAGAAGTCTTGAATCATTCCTGAAAATTAGCCAAACCATCAATACTACTGTGGATATTGACGATGTATTACAACTGGTGGTTGATAAAGCCTCCGAAGTGATGGGACTGAAGGGTGGTGCTATTTACCAGCTTGATTATGAAACACTAAGGCTTATTGCTGCAACCCCTCCATTGCCCAAAAACCTTCCTGAACAGGTTCGACTGTCCAACCTCCATGATCATCCCCATGTTAAAAAAGCTATTACAACAGGTCAACCCGTTGTCATGGCTGATGCCCTGAAAACAAAGCTCACCCCGGCGGAAGCTGAAATTGTAAAACTCAGAAACCTGCGATCCAACCTCTACCTTCCCATTAAAACAAAAAACCAAACAATGGGGGTATTGATTCTAACCTCCACTGAAACGACTCACGTTTTTGATGCTGATGAGATCAATCATATTCAGGGGTTTGCCAATCAGGCTGCACACATTATTGAAAATACCCTGATTTACAAAGAGACCCAATCTTATGCACAGGCACTCGAAAAAGAGATCATTGAACGTAAAAACGCAGAAAAGGCACTGAAGATCAGCGAACAACGTTTTAGAAATATTTTACAGAATGTGAAGTCTGTCGCTGTTCAGGGCTATACCTTGGATGGTACAGTGATCTATTGGAACCAGGCTTCCACCGATTTTTACGGTTTTACGGAGCAGGAAGCCATGGGTAAAAATTTTCTTGACTTAATCATTCCTGAAGAACTAAAGGAAGTTGTAAGGAATGAGATAAAAACTATGCGCGAAACCGGCAAATCTATTCCTGCCTCCGAGTTTAAACTTATGCGAAAAGATGGTTCGCCGATTACGATATATTCTTCTCGCTCCTATGTAAAACTACCGGGCAAAGATGCAGAATTTTATTGTATCGATACAGACCTCACTGAGCGAAGAAAGGCAGAAGAAATACAAAAAGAACTTGAAATTGCCCGGAAAACCGCCCGGTTCAAACAAAATTTCCTGGCCAATATGAGCCACGAAATACGCACACCTCTCACCGGAGTGCTCGGAATGATAGAGATTATGGAAAAAACTCCATTAACTCCAGACCAGAAAGATTATCTGGATACCATCAAAATATCAGGCGAAAATCTCAGGGAAATCATCAACCAGGTGCTCGATTACTCCAAGATAGAAGCAGGGAAAATAACCCTTCATCCACATATTTTTAAATATGCAACCCTGCCCTTAAGTGCTATATCCCTTTATAAAAACAATGTTAAAGCAGGGGTAAAATTTCAAAACACCATCGATCCGGATATCCCACCCTGGATGAAAGCAGACAATGCCCGACTGGCACAGGTATTGAACAACCTGGTATCCAATGCAGTAAAATTCACATCCAAAGGGGGCATATCCATTCATTCATCCCTGGCTTCTATTGATCCCAAAAATGGACAAATCACCATCAAAATAGAAGTAACCGATACCGGCCCGGGCATCCAGGAAGATTTACAGGGAAAGCTCTTTATTCCTTTTTCGCAGGTTGAAGCCATTGATACACGCAACTTCGAAGGCACTGGCCTGGGTTTGTCTATTTGCAAGCAACTGGTTGAAATGATGGGGGGTAAGATCGGGGTTATTAGTACAGAGGGAAAAGGCAGTACCTTTTGGTTTACCTTTCCTGCCCTTATAGCAGATGAATCGGTTGCAGCCGTGAAGGAAAAGGATTTCCGTGTTTTCACAAAAAAACTTCGCATCCTCCTTGCCGAAGATAAAATTGTTACCCAAAAAGTAGTCAAACTGATGCTAACCTCCATGAAGCATGAAGTTCTCATTGCCAAAAACGGACAGGAAGCGATCGATCTGTATCAGCCCGGAAAGTTCGACCTCATCCTGATGGACATCCAAATGCCTGTAATGAATGGAATTGCTGCCACACAAAAGTTAAAGGAGAAATATCAGTACCTTCCCCCCGTTGTGGGACTAAGTGCCAACGCTTTTGAAGGCGACAGGCAGAAATACATGGAACTGGGTATGGATGAATACCTGACCAAACCTGTAAAAAAAGGGGATTTTCAAAAGTTGATCGGGAAATTGTTTTCACCAACCCAAAACCCTCAAAGCGGTTGAAAACCCTTTGATTGGTTAGAGGAAAACAAAACCACTTCAAGGGGCAAGACTGCTTGAAGGGTTTGGGGAGCATATCCATTATATTAACACCATATTAATCTTCAGGCAATGAAGCAGTGTTTGGGTTCCTCTCAAACTTCATCACAACCAACTTGTCATCCATATATTCTATGGATAACGGGAAGGAATTTTCGATATAATGCATGGTTTGCGGGGTAAAAATGAAAACATGGGTGGGATCGTTGCGATAGTACCAGTTTTTGAATGGTGATTTACCCGCAAGGAGGTTGGTCATGATCAACAAATATCCGCCAGGATTCAGCAGTGTCAGCAACTTATCCAGTTCTTCGCGGGGGTGCAGGAAGTGTTCAAAAACCTCACAACTGAAAATATAATCATATTGATGGTTCAGGTAATCTTCATCTGGATGAAAAAAGGGATCGTATAACTTTACATCATACCCTTTGTCGTGCAACATTTTGGCAACCACCGGACCTGTTCCGCTACCATAATCGAGACCTTTATGAGTGGGTCCGAAACGTTGTAAAACGGCATGCGCCAAAGGAGAAGTATAATTTTGATAACCCTGATCATTCACATCATTGTTATGTTCTTCGTATCTGTTTTTCTCCTGTTCGGATGTAACGTAAAACTTTTCATCCATTACATAAGCGCCGCAGGTATCGCATATAAAATACTGATGATCGGCCCGGCACTTCAGAGGTGTATTACATAGTGTACAATTCATGATATTCTTTTATTAGTGGGCTTAATTGACTTGTGTGTGTAATGCTGAGTTTATGCATGGCACGCGTGCAGGCAACATACAACATTTACCTGTCTGCAATGGTTTTTTCTCTAAATGATCCACATCTTTTTTGTGCTCTTCCTTATGGTGATTCATATAGTCGATCTCTTCTTTTTTGAGTTGTATGGCCTGGTTGATTTCGAATATGCGGTGATCAATTTTGGCAAGAAGGTGTGATAAATATTGTTTCTCTCTTTTTTCTTCCGTCATTACTAATTTTGTTTATACAGATCATAAATAGTCGCTATAAGAACACGACCATTTGCAAAATTACCTTGTTTTATCAAATCCCCAAAACACCAATAGCAGAATTGTAAAAGACTCGCTTGGAGCATTTTACAATTCCGCATTCCTGGTGTTTTGAAAAAGTTAAGATATTCTGAACTTTTCGGAGAAAAAGCAACCTTTTACATTTTTGATCCACGAGGCCCGTCCATGTTACTCTTTTACCATTTTTGTGGTCAGCAATTCGCTATCGGTATAAATATGTATCACATAGATACCTTGTTCAACACCAGACAAATCAATGGTTTCAAATTGCTTCACATTATTCTTCCTGAGGATCACCTTGCCCGTAATATCAGAAATGATCAACTTGTCTGTTTTATGATCCGGGGATTGAATGTTTAAAAAATTGCCGGCAGGGTTGGGGTATATCGCAATCCCTTTTGATGCCGGGTCTTGAATACCCACCGATGACTCAACGATAACATCAAAACTACAGGAAGCACTGTTACCAGCTTCATCCGAAACCGTCCAAATGATGGTTGTAACACCAACAGGAATGTGAACCCCATGGAGAGACGAATGAAAATTAAAATCATTCTGTATTCCAAAAACCTGACAATTATCGGATGACTCCACCAGGTCGAACTCTGTACCCTGAACAGCGTAATAATCGGCATCACCAACATCACGCGTTTGGTCTTCCACACAAGTTATCACCGGATCTGAGTTATCGGCCACATCAACAGAAAAACTAACCTGCGAAGAATTACCGGCATCGTCTGTGGCAGTGAGGGTAATGATGTTGTCAAGCCCTGAAACAACAGTTCCGGGAGCAGGGGTTTGTGTAATATCCGGATCGGTATCGCAATTATCGGTGGCGATCACATCAACCGTAAAATCGGGCAAAACTGCCTGACAATCATCACCCGCATCAATTGTTTGACTTTCATGGGTGGAAGTTATCTCAGGACTGGAACCATCTTCCACAGCCACATTGAAACTAACTTCTGCTGAATTACCGGCATCGTCGGTAACCGTTATGGTTACTTCGTTGGTGGCACCAGAGATAAGCGTTCCGGCTGCAGGAGTCTGCACGATATCCAGGTCGATATCGCAATTATCCGTAGCACTCACTCCCACATTGTAACTCGGTAAAGTGGCTTCGCAACTGTTATAAGCAATAATGGTTTGATCATCGTGCGTGGAAGTGATCACAGGATCGGTAACATCCACCCGTTCCAGATCAAATGACACTTCAGCAAAATTGCCTGCATCATCGGTAACCCGCAAAGTAATTTGTTGAATATTTGCAAAAAGGGTGGATCCGGGCGCGGGAGTTTGGGTTACATCCGGATCCGTATCGCAATTGTCG
>CAYMLS010000289.1:0-6424 GCA_964390665.1 uncultured Bacteroidales bacterium
TTTCTTTATCAAGCACAGATAAAATCGTGGGTTTTCTTGCTGACACTAAATAAAAACATGGTCATTGCACGAAATTCTCCGAAACTCGTTTTCGGAGTGGACTCATGGCATATTTTGACTTGCTTATGAGAGGATTCATCAGATATCCAAATTGATATGACAAGATTTCGTTGAATTTAAGTAATTTCGTGGGAGAATATCATTTTGTAGTAAACGAAAAGATTGAAATCTGTATTTTGAAAGGAAAAGAAAGTAAACCCCATCTGGGTATTTTCGGTAGGCGAAACAATGGTAAAAGCTCTTTTATCAATGCTTTGGCCGGACAAGATATCGCCATTGTGTCGGACATACCGGGTACAACAACCGATCCGGTTAAAAAATCGATGGAGATCAGTGGTGTAGGTCCTGTGGTATGGGTAGATACCGCTGGTATCGACGATATAGGAGAACTGGGTAGGAAGCGCATTGAAAAAACATTGGCTGCTATCAAAACCATTGATTTGGCCATTCTGATCATAGCGCATAACCGCTTTTCTGATTTTGAACTTGAGTTGATTCACAAGTTCAGGCAATTTGATGTCCCTTATTTGGTCGTACACAACAAGTCAGATATTGAACCGCTTTTACCTTCAACAACTGACGATGTGAAAAAGGCGGGAAATGCAGAAATCGTTGATTTCTCGGCCCTTTTTCCGGTTCAGAAAAACAAGGTGGTGGAATTGATCAGAAAAACCATCCCTCCGTCTGCCTATAAAAGCAATAGTTTGCTGGGCGACTTACTTTCTTATGGCGATCTGGTTTTACTGATAACGCCCATAGATATTGAAGCACCCGAAGGAAGACTGATCCTGCCACAGGTTCAGGCAATACGCGATATTCTTGACAATGATTGTGTTTGTGTGGTTGCCAAAGAAAAGGAGATCGATTCCCTGATCCGGGTGTTGAACCCACGGCCTGCTCTTGTTATCACCGATAGTCAGGTCTTTTTGAAAGCAGATGCTTCTATACCTTCTGGTATTCCACTCACCAGCTTTAGCATTATGCTGGCAAGGCACAAGGGTGATTTTGAGAATTATGTAAAAGGGACACCCAAAATATCGGAACTGAAAGATGGTGACAGGGTATTGCTTTTGGAGAGTTGCACACACCATGTGGCATGTGATGATATCGGGCGGGTGAAAATTCCAAGATGGATGAGTAATTTTACAGGAAAAAAACTGGAATACGAAGTGGTTGCAGGTTTGGATGCTTTGCCCCGCAGCATTGAAGAGTATGCACTGGTGGTGCAATGCGGTGGGTGTGTGATCACCGCCAAACAAATTAAAAGCAGATTGAAAAATGCTGTAGAGGCCCATGTACCTGTTACCAATTATGGAATGGCAATTGCCTGGATGCATGGCATATTCAACCGGGCAGTGCAACCTTTTATGAATGCCGGGGCAGATCCTGCCGATTACCTTTAGAACAACCGGGTGTTGAATGATCCACTTTTGAATATTAAAACATGATGACAAAATCAGTTGAAACAATACTCAGACAATCTGAATTCTCCAAATCTGACCTCGAAACACTTTTGCATGCAGAAAAAGAGGATCAGACATTGCTTTTTGCCGCGGCAGAAAAAGTAAAAAACAGTTTTGTGGGAAATAAGGTATATTACCGCGGTTTGATCGAGTTTTCAAATATCTGTGGTAAAAACTGCTATTACTGTGGCATCAGGGCTTCCAATAAAAATACGGTACGCTATGAAGTTACAGAGGAAGAGGTATTGCAGGCTGCGAGGTATGCCTGGGAGAATCAGTTCGGTAGCCTGGTTATACAGGCCGGTGAGCGAAGCGACGCTCGTTTTGTCAATAAGATCACCCATCTGCTGCAGGAGATCCGGGAAATGAGTAACGGAGAATTGGGGATCACCCTCTCGCTGGGTGAACAAACAGGTGAAACCTACCGGAGGTGGTTTGAAAGTGGTGCTCATCGCTATCTTTTGCGTATCGAAGTATCCAACCCCTCCCTGTATCCCAATTACCATCCCAATGATAAAAATCATGATTACAATCAACGGATAGAGAGTTTACATTTGCTGAGGGATATTGGTTACCAGGTGGGCACCGGAGTAATGATCGGCCTCCCGTTTCAGACGATTGCCGATCTGGCAGACGATCTGATTTTTTTCCGGAATTTTGATATCGACATGGTGGGAATGGGACCTTACATAGAACATGAACATACCCCTTTGTATGAGCATAAAAATCTTCTGATTCCCAAAAAAGAAAGATTTTACCTGAGTTTGAAAATGGTGGCTGTTTTGCGCATCATGATGAAAGATATCAACATTGCCGCTACCACAGCCATGCAGGCCATTGATCCGCTGGGGCGGGAAAAAGCACTGAAAACCGGTGCCAACATCATCATGCCTAATTTAACGCCTACCCGTTATCGCGAAGATTATCTCCTTTATGAAGATAAACCCTGCACTGATGAAGACGCAGAGGAATGCAAAAGATGTTTGGAAGCAAGAATCCATATGGCAGGAGGAGTGATAGGACAGGGCGAATGGGGCGATTCAAAACATTTTAAAAACAGGGTGAAAAAGTAAGACTGTTCTGCGTTTTTTTATCCTCCGGATTTCTTGGCTTTGTAACCATCTTTTACAAGTATGGAAAGTATTTTGTCCCTGTGGTCTCCCTGAATCAAAATTTCTCCGTCCTTTACAGATCCGCCCACGCCGCAACTGCTTTTCAATTTCCTGGCCAACTGGTTCAGGTCGTCTTCATTTCCCTCAAATCCTGTGATCAAACTCACCACTTTTCCACCCCTTCCCTTTTTGCTCAACATTATTCTCAGATTTTGCTGCCGTGGTGGCAATGTGGCATTGTTTTCATCTTCTTCGTTGTATTGGAAATCCGGATTGGTAGAGTACACAATGCTATCACGGGTGTTTTTTTGTTTCTTTTTCATGCTGCATTACTTTTCGTTCGGAATTATTCGTTTTCCTTGCAAAGTTAAGCGAAGTTTCCGGTTTACTCAAGTCTTGTGCTTCCCGGTGAGGGTAGGGGGGAGATGGCTTTGATATAATCTCCTGCGTTTTTAAAAAATTTAAATAACCTTTAATCCCTTTCATTTCAAACCCATTAAATACTATCTTTACCAATCATATCTCAACGTAAAAACAACGATTATGAAGAATATTTATGGGTTTGTTCTGTCATTGTTGTTAATGACAACATTACATGCACAAACTACAGATGCGTTCATTTTTAACGGAGCAGGAAAACCGACAGAAGAGAAATTGATCGCCATGACCATTGCGGGCATCGTAAACCGCGAAGAACCCAACTTGTTTCTTTTGAATGTATATGAAACCTGGAGTTTTCAGCAGACCGACGAAACCTGGCGCGATATTTACGAGCAGGAAGGACAGGTGAATTTTAAACCCATCAACAGTATTCAGCAGTTGATCAATCAGTTTGCCCACTACCTGAATGGGGCTGTCACTTATGATCCTGATCTTTTTTATGGCAATTTTCCCGGACAGAATTTTCGATGGCAGGCTGAAACTGCTGCCATGGTGGCCGGACTGGCAGATTGCATCCCCTTACCTTACAACAATGCATCCATCGAGATCAATAAACCTGATAGTGTTTGGGTTGATGATCATTTTCACGGACAGGGAAAAATCAAAATAACGGCAAAACTGGAATTATCATCCCACCCCTGGAACAATGCCGACCTTACCCAGGAAGAAAGGTACCTTCTTCTGCTCGACTGGGGTCTGGAGAATCTGCTCGATCGCACCAATCCGGAATGTTTTTATCTGAGAGAAATAACCGATTGGACCATTCAGAAAAGGATGTTTCAGATGAACCTTGCCGGTACGGAGTCTTTGAACTTTTATTCGCTCAGCGATACCAAGGCAGAAAAGATCGAACAGGTCATGACTTACCTGCGTACCTCACGACCCGGTGCTTTGTTTCATGTTTACGGATGGATGCGCCCCGAACCGCTTGTGCAGTGGGTGAGTGCCTGGGGTGGTAGTTTTCATGAAACCCTTATGGGGAATCTTTCCTGGCATCATGTATTTCCGGGCAATGATGATTTTGAGTATGTTCGACCCTCAATACAAGAGGCCGAAGATGCTGCCATTGAAGATAAACATTATGTACTGGTACTCGGATCGGAAGGCGATGCTGGCAATTGGGTTGTCGGATTTCAAAGTGGAGCATGGCTATCCGGATACAGGGGTGAAACACCTGTTGGATGGGGGTTCAACCTGCATATGTTTCAGGAATTTCCTTTCCTGGCGCAGTATTACTTCCAAACTGCCAGTGCCAATGATGGTTTTGTGGCAGTTACCTCACCCGTGGGATATGCCTACCCGGATGTTTTTCCTGATGGATATTACCAAAATGCCATCGATCAGAGTTCAGCGTTGCTGGAAAAGTATGACATTCCTACCGTTTATGCTTACAAACATTACAATGGCGCCGGCACATCAACCTATCGGGGTGTCGAAATATCCAACAACTTTAAATTTGATGAATTGGGGCAATTCTATGATGCAACCCAAACACCCCTTACCATTTTGTTCGATCCGGCACTGCAAACACAAACCACCTATAATCGATATGGTGGACTGCTATACAACCATGTGAATGATCAAACTTTTTATGCGAACGTTACCGATCTCAATACCTCGGCCAACCGCATCGTTCAGAAGTTAAGCGGAAAATCCCGTCCCTCTTTTTTGTTATCCAATTATCAGCGTTTTCGTCAGGATGGAACAGCGGTTACTGCCAACAACCCGGCAGATATGACCCTTCAGAGATTGAAACAAATGCAGCAAATGGTTATGGATGATACCGAAGTAGGAGAACATGTGGAATTTGTAACCCCTGAAAAATTTACAGCATTGCTGCAAAAGCATCTGAACCAGACAAATATACAGGATCAGTCTATTGATAAGGAAACACCCCATGTGGAGTTTTTTATGGACAGAAACCGACAGATGCACCTTCAATGGGAAAAAAATATGGACCCGGAAACGCAGTTACAGGTTTTTGATGTGACAGGAAGGTTGGTGCTGCAGGAATTTCTTGATACTTCGCCCGCAGAAATTGATCTTCAAAAATTGGAACCCGGCATTTATGTGGTGATGCTTTCGGCAAAAGATCTTTTCTGGAGCAGAAAGTTTTTAATGCAGTGATGTTTTCTACGGGATTAATCTCCATCGATTCTTTTGATGATTTCGGCGCTACGCCCGCCGTAGGGCAATGCCTCCTCCTGTTCTTTCACGATTTTCCACGCACGTGCAATGATCAATTCATCAATATCATCTTTGTCGCAAGGCACTTCAACCACATACTCATCTTCAGCGTAGGTGGCAATTTTGCATTTTACAATTGCTTTTATTTTGGCTTTTGCTGTTGCTTTATCTTTCGTTTTATCCTTGGCTTTTTCTTTTCCCATATGATTATCGTTTAGCATTCCGCAATATTACAAATTATTTTACTAACCACAGCAAAGAAAGGTAATTATCCGGGATTGATTGTTGGATTGCTGGATTGTTGGATAGATGAATTGGTGGTGTCGGAAGGAGATTTTGATTTGGGAATAAGAAACGAAAAAATACAATAAGAAGAGTTTCGCTGTCTGCTTTAGTATCTGATATTATGCCTAAAAAAAAGCCTCTGATTAGATTATTATCTGAGGCTATATTTGTTTGTTGGCGTTTAGGACGGGGCGCGAACCCGTTTTTTGGATTTTAAAATATGAACTTATGAATAGGAATGGTTTTAAGGTGGAGGGGGAAGATGAACCGAGCCATGACAATAATATTGACAGACAAATGGATGATTATAGGGCGAGCTTTCCCTTAAGAAAAGAACGGGGCAGGCATCTGACCGACTTAATCAAATTTTAAACTGATGTAAGGCTTTGATTTTTTATGCAAACCTGCCTTTTTGATAAGCAAATGTATCCTTGTAGTAAAAATACGCTATGATTTCCAACAGGAAAAGATGACTTTTGTTTTGAAATGGTATCAAACTGACCAATTTTATGGGCAATATGGTCCTAAATAAAAAATTCGACCAATTACAAAAAACTGTTTATCAACTTGTTTCTTGCATACCAAAATAAATTCCATAGAAAACTGCCATAAAAACAACAAAAAGAGAAACTTTTTTTGCCAGTTTCTAAATCTTAATTATCTTTGCATCGCTTTAAAGGAAGCAACAAATAAAAAGAATGCACTTACACATATTGGTCCGGTAGTTCAGTTGGTTAGAATACATGCCTGTCATCTCGTTGTTGACAACGAGACGGGTTCGATTCCAGCAGGATTATCTGAAAAAAATAAGGTTCATAAAAATATTGGTCCGGTAGTTCAGTTGGTTAGAATACATGCCTGTCATCTCGTTGTTGA
>CAYMLS010000289.1:6524-6646 GCA_964390665.1 uncultured Bacteroidales bacterium
AGGTTCATAAAAATATTGGTCCGGTAGTTCAGTTGGTTAGAATACATGCCTGTCACGCATGGGGTCGCGGGTTCGAGTCCCGTCCGGACCGCAAGGGAAGCAATTTGCTTCCCTTTTTTTTT
>CAYMLS010000290.1:0-6623 GCA_964390665.1 uncultured Bacteroidales bacterium
TTACCGATCTGGTAAATCTCCTGCGCTGCGACGGACTGATCATTCACATTAATCCTTTGCAGGAATGGTTTCAACCCGAGGGCGATCGCTTAAAGCATCCACCCATCAATATCGTGAAGGAGGTTTTGCATCAATTGGATATGCCCATAGTTGTGAAAGAAGTAGGACAGGGCATGGGGCGCGAAAGTTTAAAAGCTTTGCTGCAACTTCCCCTGGCAGCCATTGAATTTGCCGCTTTTGGAGGTACCAATTTTGCCCGTGTCGAAATGATGAGACGTCCTGCAACCGATCAGGAACTTTTTGAACCGCTCGTTTATGTGGGGCAAACAGCAGAAGACATGCTGAAAGATGTTACTGAACTGATGCACTACGGATTGGAAAGCAAAACCCCATTATTGATCATTAGCGGAGGTGTCAAAAATTACCTTGATGGTTATTATTTTATCCAAACAAGTCCGTTGCCATCTGTCTATGGGATGGCATCAGGGTTTTTAAAACACGCACGAGATAGCTATTCTACACTGCATGATTGGGCGGCAGCACATCTCGATGGATTAAGAATGGCATACGCCTACCTCAGAATCAATCAAATTTAGGGCATATAACCCTTCGTTACTTTTCAGAACAACAAATATTTTCAATTTTTATGAGTAGTGCAGATATGATCCGGGGATTTTCCAAACTCCATCGCCAGGACAAAGTAAAGTGGTTATCTGACTGGACAGAAGACGATCAGCTCGGTGAGTTTCTGGGTGCATTCAGACTTGATGATACCCAAAGTCAGGAAACATTCGAGAAGTTTTCTGAAAACACCCTTTCCAATTATCACCTGCCCTGGGGAATCGTTCCCAATGTTGTTGTCGATGGAACTCTTTTCCATGTTCCTGTTGTCATTGAGGAAAGCTCGGTGGTAGCAGCAGCTTCTAAAGCCGCTTCTTTTTGGGCCAAAAGGGGTGGGTTTCAAACGGTTTTTATCAATACAGTAAAAAAAGGGCAATTGCACTTTACTTTTCAGGGCGATGCTACCCGCTTATTGAAACAATGGGATAACATTGTTGTGCTTTTAAAGGAAAAAACCGCTGCTATCACCCGGAATATGGAAAAAAGAGGGGGCGGGATCAAATCCATGCATCTCAGGAGAATACCCGAACTTTCGGAAACATATTTTCAAATAGACCTGGAAGCCAACACGGCTGACAGTATGGGCGCCAATTTTATTAATTCTGTTCTGGAGGAAATTGGAAAAGCTCTGCCTGCAACGATCAAAAGCATAATTCCTGATGGTGAGGTGGATATACTCATGGCAATTCTTTCCAATTATACGCCCGATAGTATTGTGAAAATGAAGGTGGAAGCGCCCGTCGCTGATATGACCTGGCAAAAAGACATGCCACCCGGGGTTTTTGTGCAACGCATGCGTTGGGCTGCCGATATTGCCTGGCATGATGTTTCCAGAGCCGTTACACACAACAAGGGAATTTTCAATGGTATTGATGCCGTTGTTTTGTCAACCGGAAACGACTTCAGGGCGGTGGAAGCATCCGGGCATGCTTTTGCTTCCCGCACAGGTCAATATCGTGCTCTCAGCAGCATCGAAGTGAAAGATGATGTTTTTTCCCTGCAAACAGAAGTACCCATGGCACTGGGTACAGTAGGAGGTTTAACAAAACTGCACCCCCTGGCTTCCAAAACACTTCAGATACTGAAAGATCCTGATGCCAAAACATTGATGAAAATTGCCACTGCCGTTGGATTGGCCAACAATTTTGCCGCCATGGCTTCCCTGGTTACTACGGGTATTCAGCAGGGGCATATGAAAATGCATTTACACAATATCATTCATTCGCTCCATGTTGATTCTCAGCATATCCCGGTCATAGAAAA
Source organism: uncultured Bacteroidales bacterium (assembly GCA_964390665.1). Classification (GTDB taxonomy): domain Bacteria; phylum Bacteroidota; class Bacteroidia; order Bacteroidales; family UBA7960; genus SKVR01. The sequence continues at coordinate 1,885 of CAYMLS010000290.1, forward strand.
TCACTTTAAAGACAAAACGGTGAGTGTATCCGCTGTGAGAGAATTTGTTGAAAAACTTCATTTAAAATAGCAGACTTCATGGAACAAACTTTTTCGCATGGCAAAATCATACTATTGGGTGAATATGCTGTTCTGGAAGGTAATGATGCTGTATGTATTCCTCTTGCCACAGGACAAAAGCTTGAGATCGAAAAAAACAATCAACAAAAAATATGCTGGAAGTGGTCTTACAAAGAAAAGATCATTGCTGATTTTATTTTAGACCGGGAGGATCTTCATGCCCATAAAGTGCATGCAGGAGATCCTTCATGGGCAGCGGATCTTATTCGTGCCATCAGAAAACAAAATGTCTTTTTTTTAACAGATAGCGGGTATAGCATACGTTTCATCAATCAATTTCCTCATGATTGGGGTTTGGGCAGCAGCTCGGCAACCATTGCCTCTCTTTGCCGGATCGCAGGCGTAGATCCTTACCTGGTCAATGAAGAAGTGATGGGCGGTTCCGGTGCTGATATTGCCTGCACCGACAAAGAGAAATGGTTTCTCTACAGAAAAAAAAATTCCTTGCCTTTTACCTGGTTGATCCCTTTTGATTTTCCTTTTCAGCAATACGCATATTTTATCTATTCAGGTCAAAAACAAGCCACGGCAAAGCACCTGAAGGAGATGAAAAGCAGATCAGAGCGAAAACCTTTTCCTTCTTCCGGGATCAATGCATTAGTTTACCGCTGTTTTTCGTCAGGTAATGTCGCAGATTTTGTTTCATGCCTGCATAAGCATGAGCAAACAATTGCGGCACATATCGGACATGAACCGCTTGGTGAAAAGTTTCCTGATTTCATGGGGCAGATAAAATCTTTGGGTGCATGGGGTGGCGATTTCTTTCTGGCAATAAGCATTGAAAATCAATTTTATGTCAGGAATTATTTCCAGGAGAAAGGTTTTCAGATGTGCTTTTCATGGAATGAATTTTTAAATTCAGAAAATTTCTAAAAAGGAGATGGTTTTCTTTTGAGAACCAATCAAAAGATGATTTTTAACAATCCGTGTCTTTATATTTCTTCTTTCATTTCCGGAAATTCAGTTTTTTTATTTTTTAACCGGACAAACTAAAAATTATCAATAATTAAATGTTTATTTTGTAAAAAGGATTTAAATTTACATGTAAGAACACTATTTTTGCACCGGATATACGTTGAAAATTACACGACCGAAAAGAAAATACATCTAAATATCATTGAATGTCATAACGAAATAAACTATCTTTGTGATGGTTTTTCGCATCTGATATGATACTTTCCGACCCTTTCACGGACAAGTAGTAATAATTTTCAATGAAAATTTATATCCAAAAAATTTAATAATTCATTCATTTAATGATTTAGTAATGCATATAAAAGGCAAGATCAGCTATAGCAGTCCCTCAAATATTGCTTTGGTAAAATACTGGGGAAAGGAACCCGGAGATCAGATTCCCATGAATCCATCCCTGAGTATGACCCTGAAAGAGTGCCAGAGTTTTACTACTGTGGATTATGAAGTAAAAACCGGTACAGAACCTTCCATCGAAGTTGTTTTTGAGGGAAAACGGTCTATAGATATTGAAGCCAAGTTACAGCGTTGGTTTACGAAAATTTCTTATTTTTTTTCCTGGTTAAATTATGCTACCCTGAAGGTTGAATCTCACAATAACTTTCCCCATTCAGCAGGCATAGCCTCCAGTGCCAGCGGTATGAGTACCATGGCCATGTGCCTTTATGGTATAGATAAGCACATCAAAAAGCATAATGAAAATGATGTAAATCTGCTTAGCAATATATCGCGCCTGGGATCGGGAAGTGCATCAAGATCTGTGTTCGGCCCCTATGCACTGTGGGGACGGTTCGATGGACTTGAAAACTCCACCAATGATCATGCTGTTGTATATCCTCATGTACACGAAAGATTTCTCAATTTGCACGATACGATCATTGTGGTTGACAAAGAACCCAAGAAAATAAGTAGTCGCGACGGGCATTCACTCATGGAAGGAAACCCTTACCGGCAGGCACGCATCTTTCAGGCCAATAAAAACCTGGAGGTACTCTTGCAGGCATTGAAAGAAGGGAATTGGGAGCAATTTCAGCATGTAACCGAAAGTGAAGCACTTTCATTACATGCATTGATGATGTCGTCAGAAGGGGGAATGTTATTACTGAAAGGTGGAACTGTTGACTGGATACACTATATCAGAAGTAAACGTCAGGAAACGGGTGTTCCTATGGCATTTACCATGGATGCAGGAGCCAATATCCATTTGCTTTATCCTGCTGAATTTCATGAAAAAGTGATGGGAATTCTTGATCACGCAAACGTGCCGGCAATTGAATTTATACAGGATCGTACAGGGTATGGACCAGAAAAATTAATCGACCATTATGAAGAGATTTGAAACAGGTGATTTTTACAGTAAGGTATTGCTGTTTGGTGAATATTCGGTGATCGTGGACGGCAGTGCCCTGATGGCTCCGCTCGACAGGTTCTCTGGCAAACTCACGTTTGAAATTCAACCCGGCGAAAGTGAATCCTCGATGCTTAGAAGTAACCAAAAACTTCGTGAATTTGCTGAGGTTCTCAAAACAAGTGAAAACTTTCAATCGGGTGAATTTACATTCGATTATCAACGGATGAAAACTGATCTGGACGAAGGATTGTATTTTCACAGCAACATACCTTCGGGATATGGAGTTGGAAGCAGCGGGGCTTTGGTGGCTGCTTTGTTTGAAAATTACTTCCATAAACCTTCTGAATTTGACAGGTTTTTAAAAGAAGATGATATCAGGCATGTTATTTTTGTGCTGGCAGAAATGGAGTCATTCTTTCATGGCAATTCTTCAGGTTTAGACCCGCTTTGTTCTCTTTTTAACCGTCCTTTTATAGCAGATGAAGATAAAAATATTCAACTGTTGAATCCATCGGTATTTGAAAACTTTTATGACATTGAAGTTTTCCTTGTTGATACCAATAAAAAAGGAAATACAAAACCCCTTGTTGAATCATTTATGAAGCAGGTTGATGATTATTCGGTTGATCTGCAACGCATGATATACCTGAACAACTTGGCCATTGAAACCCTGCTGAACCGCAACCGACTGGAATTTTTTCTTACGCTCAAAGAGATTTCTTTCTTTCAATGGCAATACTTTGAATATATGCTGCCCGAATTGTTACATCCTCTTTGGATAGAAGGCATGCAAACCAATAACTGGTATCTCAAATTATGCGGTTCGGGTGGTGGCGGTTTTTTTATGGGTTTTACCAAAAACTACGATATTGTGCACCGTAATTTCAGAAAACATAACCTAAATGTTTTTCGAATCCTGAACTGATTTACATTTTCCTGACATTAATCCCGTTGTAATCCTTCATAAACTATGAAACAATTTTTGGAACACCCTGAAATAAAGAAAGTTCTTCTTGAGGTTGATAAACTGAAAAGAGAGAAAAAAAGATTTTCAGACATTGAGGATGCAAAAGGTCATCAATATGTAGACCTGGTGCAGGAAGGGGGGGGCGTGCTGGGTATTGCCCTTGTGGGTTATACTTATGTATTGGAAAAGGCAGGCATCAGGTTTTACAGTTTGGCCGGTACTTCTGCCGGTGCTATCAATACCATGATGATTGCTGCCCTGGGAAAAACCGATGAACCCAAATCGGAAAAAATACTCGAAATTCTCAGTAACAAGAACCTGTTTGATCTGGTAGATGGAGAAAAAATGGTACGCAATCTTATTCGGAAATTTATCAGACAGGAATCGGGTATGGCATGGACCGTTATTTGGAACATAAGAAAATTTTACAGGATAATTACTTCCAGATTGGGATTGAATCCGGGAGATGATTTTGTTAACTGGATCAACGAAGAGTTCCATAAAGCGGGTGTGAAGACCATGGCCGATATTGACAGGCTGAGAAGCAAAAGACCCGAAGGTCTGAAACATGTCAGTGGTCAGGAAATATTTGATATGGAGCCCCAAATTGCTATCATTGCTGCTGATATTACCACCCACAGCAAAATAGAATTTCCCAAAATGTCGGAGTTGTATTTTGATACACCGGCAGCCGTTAAACCCTCTTTGTTGGTTCGCGCCTCCATGTCTATTCCTTTGTTCTTCGAACCTTTGGTTTTTGATAAAATCCCTAACGAGGGAGTAAAAAATGATCCCAAATGGATTGAACACTGTAAGTATTACGGACCGGTGCCGGGCAAAGCCAGTTTTGTTGATGGAGGATTGCTTTCCAACTTTCCCATCAATGTGTTTCACCGAAAAGGGGGAGGTATTCCGCGCAAACCTACTTTTGGTGTAAGACTGAGTACATACCGGAGGGAATTTACCGAAATTAAAAACATGAAAAGCATGCTGGGGTCTCTGATCAACTCCATGAGGCAGATCTATGATTATGATTTTCTCAGGAAAAATCCAGACTATTCACAACTGATCTGTCATGTTGATGCCGATAAGGATTTTAACTGGCTCGATTTTGAAATGGAAAAAGAAGAGCAGATCAACATGTTTTTACACGGAGCAAAACAGGCAGTTGCTTTTCTTCAATCCTTTGATTGGGAAAAATATAAGGAAACTCGCCGTAAGCTGGCATCGACATGAGATAACGTTTCTGCCTGAAGAAACAATGATGGAATCCTGATGGGTTCGGAAAGGATGAAATTTTTTCTTTTCGAACCCGTTGTTTTAACTGGT
>CAYMLS010000291.1:0-6607 GCA_964390665.1 uncultured Bacteroidales bacterium
GCTTTTATGGTATTTTGTACGTTAGATGAATGGGAAAGCGCATTAATTTGGGTTAATTGCTCTTTAAATGCTCTCTTGAACCAACATTTGTTGTGATTTTGATTTAACTGAAGGATCTTATAAAAATTTTTGGGGAAGATATGTTTTAGGACATTATGCTAACTTGTTTTTTTAAAGAAAAAACGCCAATTGCCAGGTAGAAACTGTTTTTAAAACAGTCATTGCACCTTGCAACTGACGCTTATTTTGAGCATTCAAAGAATATATGATTCTCTTACTGATTCAACTTACCACCCAGGCCAAAAACTCAAGCCCCACACGCCGGGATAAGATTCCTTGAGTGTGAATGGAAAGGCAAAATAAGGTTCCAGGATCAAGGCGCCAAACAAGTTGATTCTCAAAGAAGGACCCGTGCTAAAGACAGGGAACCTGTTGTTGGCAGTCATTTTTGAAGTATCCAGGGTAAGTGTTTGCCCCTGATTCCACGTTATCCCCGCATCCAAAAACCAGTTTAACTCGGTAAAGAAGTATCCGCTGGAAATAAGAGCCAATCTTTCGGGGCCGGTGAAAGGAACTTTTAACTCAAGACCACCCAGCAGCATGCGGGTGCCCTGCAAATGATCGATCGTGAAGTTGTCGTCAAATACCTGATCGCTGATGCTATACAGAGAGTTGTAGTCAAATCCGCGCATATATCCCGGATACCCCAGAAAGAGGGGGTAGAAAAGGTTGTTGTTCGCATCGTTTCCATACCTGCCGTAATGGGCGGCACGAAAAGCAATGCTAAAGGGTTTCATAAAGAAGTACCTTCTGTAGTCAGCGGTGGCAGAATACATATCTATTTCGCCAAACATCTTTTCCATACTGAAACGGTAACGTTGACCTGCCATGGGTGAAGCCATGCCAAAATAGGAGTTGTCGCCAATGTATCCCAGACTAACTCTTTGCAGATTAAAACCAGGAGGTGACTCACCCTTGCTCCGGTCTTGCCCCTGATAAAATCCATCGACATAATAGGTGTGAAAAATATCCCGTCTGAAATAGTACCATGCTGTGCTGGCACTGAGTTCTAAACGTCGTGTGGTGGAAATGGGATAAAAGGCAAACAACCCTCCCTGTGTTTCAAATGTTCTTTGAATCACAAATTGCATATCATCGATCAGGGTGGTGTTTCCCTCATCATCGGTAACTTCCTCACTTTCGAGGTTGAGAAAAGCAAAAGGGTAGGGGATGTGCGAAACACTTCCTCCCCAGTTGATCCGTCGTTTTTGATTCACATAACCCACCTGACCGCCAAAGTCGTATATTTCGCCATTGACCGCCAACACACTGAACAACTGGTTTTCGCCTGTCATGTCGCTGAACATCATGGAAACACCGCCAGACATACCGGTTCCGAAACGGCTGGTTGAAGCTCCCACACCACTGCTGCCGATAAAGGTGAGTCCGAACTCTGGTTTGTATTCTTTCGTCTGAAAAGAATCTACCGGAAACACAGGTGTCCTTTTTTCGCTACTGAGAGCATTATCAACGTAAGTAACGGAAGTCTTGTTAAGTGGCGGAAGGGTCGCTGCCTCCATGTTTATGTCAGAGGGATCTACTTCCTCAAACAGGAAGTCCTCAGCGTCGGCCGTGTATATAGTGTATTTACCATCCTGAAAATAGCTGTATGCAACTTCTCCTGAATTTCTTGCCACTGTAATAGCTGGAGATAATTCAGTAATACCGCTGATACCAGTATAAAAATCGGTCATTTGAAAAACTTTGCCATCGGCAAGCTGATAATAATACATGTTTCTGAATCCGTCGCGATTGGAGAGAAAATAAATGCCGTTTTGCTCATGGTCAAAAACAGGATTTAGGTTTTTGGATCCCAAAAATACATCCAGTACTTCAATTTTCTTTTCGGGATCCTGCATATCCATCATTGCCAGATTAAAGGTGTAACTGATGGTATCTTGCGGTATATGGTCTGGTAAAAGATCAGTGGCAAAGGTGAGGTAACGACCGTCGGGAGAAAACGAAGTTTGTGTATGAGAGTATCTGTCGTTGGTCAGTTGCGTCACTTCGCGGGTTTCCATATCAAGTGCATATAAATTGCTCACACCTTCCACCAGTCCCGAAAAGACCATCTGCTTTCCATCGGGCGACCAGGCAGGATTATTGATAATGGGTACCCCTTCTACTTCGATTGTTTCTGTACGTCTTGGGTTTTTCACATCCACCAATACCAGTTGATTCTGTCCTTTTCTTACGGCTACATGTACAAATTTATCTCCATCGGGCGACCATGTTCCTACCGATTCGAAGAAATTAAAGGCGTCAATATCTCCACCCCGGGTTGTGCTCGATAGTTTTTTAATAATTTTTCCGGTTTTTGCCTCTGCAAGGAAAAGATCGAGCGAAAAAAGGTCTTTTTCTGAGTAAAAGGAGATATATTCTCCGGTGGGGCTGAGTGAAGGAGCTATGTTCATGTTTCCCGAATTTTCTTCCGAGAGAAGTTTTTCTCCTACAGGAATTTGCAAAAGGCTATCCTTCATGTATTTTTCAAAATGGTTGAAAGTAGCGCTTTTCCATAATCCGGAAACGGTTTCGGCGCTCAGACCTATAACCCTTTCCATGGCACGTTCATATCCAAATTTGGCAGTTTCTCTGTAAAGAGGAGCAATGATCTCATCACCCCAGGTTCTTCCCAGAAATGCCACAAAAGAGTGTCCATAGCGATAGGGATTGTAGGAGTAATCTCGCGTCATTTCCTTGAGGGTGGGGAAATCATCTCTTTGAACCGCATCGCGTATGATCAGGGAAGTGTGCGCGTCAACACTACCAATGGAAAAATATTCTGCCATCCCTTCCACCAACCAAAGCGGCAAATTTCTTAAAGAGTTAAGAGACAGGGAATCATCGACAAACAAAGCCCGAAAGTGAAAGACGTGAACAAGCTCATGACCGATCACATGGTCGGTTTGAGCATTGGTGGCAAGTGCCGGAATTACGACCCTGTTTTTGAGGGCCTCGGTCACACCCTGTGTGCCTACTCCGATGGAACCGCTCACCGCAGTGGTTTGCTGAAACTCCGGATGGTTTCTGTAGATCAGGATAGGACTGGGTTTGTCGAACGTATCCTCAAACAACACCAGGTGCCGTTGATACCATTTTTCAAAAGAGTTGGCAAGGGCATTCACCACCGAATCATTTTCAAAATAATGATAAATGGCAAAGTTGGGCGATTCGTAAACCTGAAAATCAAAACTTCTGTAACTGGGGCGGTTACGCCCGAAGTACTGTGCTTGTATCTGTGGTATCTCTAAAAGGAGAAATAGCAGGGATATCAGGAAATATGTGAAAAACGGACGGGTAACCGGTTTTCTGAATATCGTTTTCATAGCATTTGTTTTAGTGTTCATAAGTAGTTTTTGTATGAAGCGGATTTTTAATGGTTTGTGATCATTGATGATTTTTGAATTGATCTGTTTGTTCGTGGTACTATTTTCCGGGAAATGACGCTGGATTTCAAAAGTCATTTTATCACCTTTTATGCTCCACAAAAACAGTACCTAACAAAGATCGTCAACTGCATTTTATAACGATTTAAACAATCGTAATTATTGCATTGTTTGCTTTAAATTTTTAAACAAGAATAAAATGTATGCTTATAAGTAGACGATGGTGTACTTAAAAACTTACATGAATACTTAATGGAAAGATAATCAGTGTTATATGTATTTTTATCAGTTAACCCTGTTTTAAACCTCCGCTTCAGCTTTAAACCCCGATCCTGACCTCACACTCAACCTCAACCTCAACCTCAACCTCAACCTCAATCTGAGAAGTAAAAGTGCTTCGATCTTTTCAACGAAGTTGGTCATCCGAAAACTCACCAAAGCTTTGTTGAATAATCCGACTGTTTTATAAGAAATGGTTTTTTATCTTTGCTGAAAAAAATAATGGTTCCAAAGCAGCAAAAAATATATTTTGTTTCTGATGTGCATTTGGGTATTCCTGATGCAGAAAAAAGTTTGATAAGAGAAAAAAAACTAGTGCACTGGTTGGAACATGTGCGTAAAGATGCATCAGAAATATACCTTTTGGGAGACATTTTTGATTTTTGGTTCGAGTATAAAACCGTTATTCCCAAAGGATATACGCGTCTTCTTGGCAAAATTGCTGAAATTACAGACAGCGGTATACCTGTCCACTTCTTCACGGGTAATCATGATTTATGGGTTTTTTCGTATTTCGAAAAAGAATTGGGGGTGATCATGCACACAAAACCAGAAGAAAGAATCATTAACGGAAAACTTTTCTTTATTGCCCATGGTGATGGCTTAGGTCCTAAGGATACAGGATACAAATTACTGAAGAAAATATTGATTAACCCCCTGAGTATAAAACTGTTTTCTTTTCTACATCCGGGTTTCGGCACCGGATTGGCTTTGTTCTTTTCGCGGAAAAGCAGAATGGCAAATGAAAGCAAAGATGAAGTATTTTTGGGAGAACAAAAGGAATGGCACATTTTGTTTTGCAAACAGATGATCACAGAGAAGGATTACGATTATTTTATTATGGGGCACAGGCATTTACCCATGGAATATCCCATTGGGGAAAAGGCAAAATATATCAATACCGGCGATTGGGTATATAACTTTTCATATGTGGTGGCTGAGAGCAGTGGGGTAGCGTTGAAAAAATGGAAAGAGTAGTTTGTCTGATTAATTTTTATTTCTGTTGTTTTTTTCTTGTTTTATGTGGAAGAAAAATGTACTTTTGTGGATAATTGCAGTGAGAGGTTGATGATTTTTCTCAATTTTCTCAACACAAAACCGGGGAGTATAAAAGCATAGATGTTTTTACACCTCTGTTGCCGTTTGTTGAATGCCTTAAATCTACTAAAATGCAAAAACGTTGTCCTTATATATCGAAATGCCGTTTGTTCTCCGATCAGGTGGATATACCCGAAGACCTTCGCCTGGTTTATAAATGCCATTACTGCCTGAATTCGCATAAAAAATGGGCATTATGTAAACGGTATGAATATCAGAACAGAAAAGGAACTTGTCCTGATTTTATAATGCCCAATTCGTTGCTTACTTTTACCGAGGTACAGGAAAAATTAATGGTCAGGTAACTGTTCCTCTTTCTGAATTCTGAAAGAAGACAGATGGTTTGTAAATTACGAACATTTCTGGTTTTATTCAACATCAATCAGGCACCGAATATTTATTTCCCCTCTGCCTGCAGGATCTCCGCTACAACAAAAGTGCTCCCTCCCGCAAATATCAGTTCATTGTCTTTTACGTTTTCTTTAGCCAATGAAAGTGCTTTACTTACAATATCTACTTTAAATCCTTTTAATCCCGCATCCGAGGCTTTTTTCATCAGGATCTCTGTATCTAATCCCCTCGGCACATTGGGCGTACAATAATAATAGGTCGCGTTTTCAGTGGGCAGGATTGCGAGAATTTCATCAATATCCTTGTCATTTACCATACCCAATACAAAGTGGATATGACTTGTCTGGGTCATTTTCAGGTTTTCAACGATTTTTGTTATCCCATCTATGTTATGTCCTGTGTCACATATAATTTTCGGTTTTTCCGAAAGGGTTTGCCATCGTCCGGCCATACCAGTATTGGGTATTACATTGGTGAGTCCTTCAATGACCGCCTCTTTTGATATGCTGAATTTCCCCTGTTTTTGAATGATGTCGATGGTCTTTAATACAGTTACAATATTCTCGGTTTGATAAACCCCTGGCAGATCGGTATTGATTTCTGATTTTTCATTGGTTTTTTTTTGCCGCAGAATGATTTTTAAAAGGTGAGTTTTTTTTGGGTCATCCCATATTTGGTCATAAGTTTCGATGTCATATTCTTGTTCTGCAAAATAGAGAGGAGCATTCTTTTCTTTTGCAGATTCTTTGAAAACTTTCTGTGCTTTTTCTCTTGTTTTCCCCACTACAACAGGGGTGTTTTCCTTGATGATGCCTGCTTTTTCAAACGCTATTTTTTCCAATGTGTTACCCAGTAAATTTGTATGGTCCATCCCGATATTCGTAATAACAGATATCTCTGGATGTATGATATTGGTCGAGTCCAGGCGGCCGCCAAGACCTGTTTCTATGATAGCGATATCGGGCTTTTCATGTGCAAAGTAATCGAAACACAATGCGATAGACATTTCGAAAAAGGAGGGTTTTATTTGTTGGAAAAATGCAAGATGTTGATGAACGAAATCCACCACATATTTTTTGGGTATCATTTTTCCATTGATCCGGATGCGCTCTCTGAAGTCTTTCAGGTGGGGAGAAGTGCATAATCCTGTTTTGTATCCCGCCTGATGAAATATTGAAGCCAGCATGTGAGCGACCGACCCTTTTCCATTTGTACCTGCAATATGAATGGAAGCGAATTTTTTTTCAGGATTATTCAGATGACCGGCAAGGGCGTATGTATTGTCGAGATTGTTTTTATACGCTGCCGGACCCAGGCGGTGAAACATGGGCAGCTGTGCATAAAGGTAATCAAGGGTTTGTTGGTAGTTCATCTGATCATAATTTTATTAAATAGGTCAGATAGCCTGTCCCGCCTATGCGGGAGAGCTCGCT
>CAYMLS010000292.1:0-6602 GCA_964390665.1 uncultured Bacteroidales bacterium
CATTTTTTTTTTTATTATTGCAGTGCAAAAGCCTTTGGAATGAGCTCGACTAAAGGAAATTGTGGGACGGTACCGAAAATCCCTGGCGTAGTGCCTAGAGTAGGTGGAAAAAACAAATTTATGAAAAACTACATTTTTATAATTAAAGTTGTTTTATTTATTGTAATAATTACAACATTAAGTTGTCAAAAAGAATCAGCGGATGTTGAATTTATTTCTCAAGTTCCTGATCCCACTGCTACCTACAGTAAAGAATTGACTGTTAGTGACTCAAGTCAAAAGAATACCGTTTTTTTACTTGTTTCCTCGAATGACGAAGAACTCTTGGAGCACTACCTTAATTATGTTTCTATCGAGTTAGAAATCGTGGAAAAGGATGTAAATAATGAGTTCAGCGATATATTAAATAAAACGATAATTGAACATGGACCTTCCAATAACATTGATAGTATTTGTGAAGAATTTAAAATTGATTTGGAATCTGAGCAAAAAATTTTCATTGAATTTATTGCAAGTAATTTGGAATCGAGAGTAGGAAACTATTATTTATCAATGCACCCTAAAAATATTAAAACTTATTATCCTTATCATACTCCAGCCGTTGAATTTATAACAAGCAGTGATTTTGTTGGAGTAGTTCATAGCGGTTATGGTAATCCTTTCCTGAAGGGTTTCTCTACTAAAAAAAATTTCTTAAGCAGATGGAAGGATGGTATCTTTGGTGAACTCTATCCATTTAGTTATGGTGATTTTTACCCTTATTCTGATCAATTGAGCGGAGGTGATTATTATAGAAGAGCGGTAATGGTTCACCAGCATTATGAAGATCGTAACAATGGTATCATTAATTATAAGTTTGCTGATAAAAAAAGTGAATTCTATGGAAGAACATGCTCTTATGTAGGCAATTATGATGGTTGGAGCTGTTATGTTGGATCACCTCCAGCAGGTACAACAGCTTTTATTTATCCCATTAATGGTACTTTACGGTTTTATTATACACCAGTTTCTGGTAACCAATGTCCTGTGCCTGGGTCCACTTTTGATGGTGCAAATTGCAAATATATCACAGTACCTGAGCAAACTAAGGCTTTTATCTGGGATAATAAATGGTATGTCTATCCTGATGTAATACCTACCTGATGCTGTTTAAAGCATTTATCACAAATACTATTGCTACTATCATTTCGTGATGAAAACTAAATCATAAGGATTTGTACTTCCATATCTTTAATCAAATTTTCCAGCTTGGTTTATTTCACGAAATGGTAGTAGAGCCTTAAAACTTTGGAATATGTATTTAATTAAAAATAATAAAGTATTAATATTTGGAGTTATTGCATTAACTATTTGCTTTTATTTGATTTCTAATTTTCAGAATACAGAAGATTTTGCAAATAAGAAAGTTATTGCGAGAATTGATAATATTGAAATTAGACAAAGGTCGATTGATTCTTTATTATCCGATCAGCTTTATGCACTAAGGTCGTCGAAACTCGACGAATATTTGGCTGATGAATTAATAAAAAAGGAATGCGAAAAACACAATATGGATTATGAAGGTTTTTACCAAGAATACATATTGAAAAGAATAAAAATACCAGATGAAGAAATAGTAAAGTTCCTAAATGATAATCCATCTCTTTCTAATGATTTTGTTAAAGCGCAAGAATATTTAAGACATATTAAAATGGAAAACATTAAAAGGAGTTTTGTGGATTCTGTTTCTCAGTATTATATAGTAGAAAAATTTTTGCGGCCAGATTATTTTCAAAGAATAAATGCACAAAAAGTATTTGGTTTTAATTTATCCGAAATAAATGAAAATAGAATGAATGTGTTTATAATTTCTAATCCTCATTGTCCTGCCTGCAATGATGTATTTGAAGATTTTCGTCTTATTTTAGATAAATATAAGCACAAGGTGAATTTTAAGTTCGTGTATTTGGATTCTTATTTTAATGATGATGCTATAATTTTTGCTGAAGCAAATAAACAAGGAAAATTTGCCCGTCTATATAAACGTATCCACGAAAACCCTGATGCTCTTGATTCGATTAGTGTATTATTTGATTTGGCAAAAAAAAGTGGTATTAATATGAGTGAACTTGAGAATGGGTTTAATAATACTGATATAAATAAATTATTAAAAACACGAGATTTTCTATTTGAAAACAAAATATTTGAAACCCCTGTATTTATTGTAAACAACCTGGTTTTAAAAGAACCCGATGCAATTTATTATCTTGAAAATGTTATCCATGAAGAGATTCAAAAATACTAATATCTTTTTTTATTCAGTATTAGTCCTTATGGTTTGTTGTTTTCTTTCATCCTGCGGGAAAGAACTTGAACTTGAAATCAACGTACCTGATAAACCGAAAAGTTTGGTTGTGAATTCAACACTTGTACCTTTTAATTTGCCTATACCAAAATATCTGGGCATTGAGCTAACCAACAGTCAATCTATCTTTGATACCCTAAATCCGCCTTCTGTAAATAACGCAACTGTTTTGTTGTACAAGAACAATTCTTTTGTTGATACGCTTTCCTATGATTCTATTTCCAAAATGTACCCTTTGGGTTACCAGGAGCCATTTCATGGACCATTACCCGGTGATACTTATCAAATAAATATAGTTGCAGATGGTTTTCGACAAATCAGTGCAAGAACAACCATTCCGGGAAAAGTGGAAATTATTAGTTTTCAAATAATCCCGGCTGGGTTTATCGATGATTTGGGTGGAGCCTGGTCTGAAATTGTTTTAACATTTAATGATCCACCGGAAAAAACCAACTATTACGAAATTGTAGTAGGTACAATTGACTTTGACCCCAGGGATTACTATTCACTTTTTTCGTATGAAAAAGTTATAACCGAAGAGAGTTATTATCCTTCACCTCTTCGGATTGATCTAAAAAAACCACATTATCTTCTTTTTAAAGACAGCAGTTTTAATGGTGAAGAGAAAACTTTATCATTTTATTACGATCCACCCCAATTTATGACTGATAAAAGATATATATCAAGGCACTTGGGTAATATCCAGTTAAAGAATGTTTCAGAAGAGTATTATAGATTTAAGACTTCTTACATACAGGGGTTATATGATCAGGAAGAAGATTTTTTGTATGGGATGGGAGAGCCAATGAATGTTTATTCCAATATTAATAATGGTTATGGGATTTTTGCCGGGTACAATGATTGCATAGTACAGTTTGAAGTAGAAGAAACCCTGATTAGTACCAAAATGAATATCCGGGATATTGAATAAGGCGCATAGTGTACTATAAAAATGAATTTAACCGATCAAGCATAAACAGTTACTATGAGATATTTATGGCTGGTACTAATCTTTGTTTTATCATCAGGCAGTATATACTGTCAGGATGGATTTTTTTTGAGCGGTTATGTATATGATAATGAAACAGGAGAAGTATTGCCCGGTGCAAGTATTTTCGATAACCACTCGCGAAAAGGGACTTCCTGTAATTCTTATGGTTATTACAGTTTATACATATCCGATCCTGGAAATGCAATTTTATCTTATTCCTACGTGGGCTATAAGGATACCATTATTCTTCTCGGCAACACACCATCTAAGAACCTTCATGTTAGGTTGCAACCGGGTTTGAGCATTCAGGAAGTGGTTGTAGATGCAAGCCGGCATACGGTTGTAAACAGAGCTGGGTCTGGTGTTATCAGGCTACCTGTCAGGGAGGTAAAGAAACTACCCAACCTGTTTGGAGAGGTTGATATTATTCAGGCTTTTCAACAGACACCCGGCGTACAATCAGGAGGTGAGGGAAAAAGTGAACTTATTGTACGTGGTGGCAGTCCTGATCAAAACCTGATTTTACTCGACGATGTTCCCCTATATTATATTTCCCATTTTGGTGGTTTTTTATCAGTATTCAATGTGGATGCCATTAGCGATGCCCGGCTTATCAAGGGCAATGCACCTGCAAGATATGGTGGCCGATTGTCATCAGTTATGGATATTCGCATGAAAGACGGCAATATGCAAAGTTTTTCAGCACAGGGAATGCTGGGAGTCATTTCATCAAAGATTTTACTGGAAGGACCTTTGATGAAAAACACCAGTTCATACATGTTCTCGGCAAGAAGAAATACATTGCCTATGTTTAAAGTTTTCGTTGGTGAAGATATAAACTATAATTTTTACGACATAAATGGTAAGTTGAATCTGGTGGCTTCCCCAAAAGATCGAATATTTCTTAGTTTTTATACCGGAGCAGATGCGGTTGGATTTAAGCAGCAGACTTCTACAACCTTTATGAAACAGCAGTCAAGTTGGGGCAATATTATGGGAGCAATACGATGGAATCGTATTTACAACAATCGGCTTTTTGGTAATTCTACCCTGGCCTTTACCAGATACCATTATGTAGATTTTTTCGAAAATGAGAATCAGGTTGATACAATTAAACGAAATTTGCAAAACACGATTTTGACCGGAGTTAACGATTTTTTTTTAAAGTCCGATTTTACTTATTCTCTATTACCTTACTATGATATACGATTTGGTGTAAATACCATCTGGCATACTTTTTTGCCAAATCAACAAGAGTATAAATTGAATGAAACCGCGAAGCAAGATGTTGATGAATCCTATAAACCAGCTCTGTCAGCATTGGATTATTCGATGTATCTGGAGAATGATTTAGATTTTGGAAGATTTCAAATAAATGCCGGTTTGCGTTACTCTAATTATTCTGTAACAGGCAAATATTATAATTCTTTTGATCCCAGGGTATTATTTAATGTTCTGCTTTTAGAAGACCTTTCCTTCAAGTATTCTTTTTCGCAAAACATGCAGTACATCCATCTGCTTACCTACTCGGGCGCGGGCAAACCAGCAAATTACTGGATGCCTTCAACAAAATTAGTGAAACCTTCAAATGCCCAACAACATAGCCTGGGATTGGCTAAAACCTTTTTGAATGGATCCTTGGAATTAAGCCTTGATGCCTATTTAAAATCCATGAAAAATCTTATCGCCTTTAAACCAGGGACTTCCCTTGCTGGTTATATGTATTCGTGGGAGAGTTTAGTCGAGAAAGACGGGATTGGAAGAAATTACGGGGCTGAATTATTTTTACAAAAATCAACCGGGCGATCAACAGGTTGGTTGGGGATAACCTGGGCAAGAGCATTTCGGAAATTTAAAGAACTGAACAATGGGAATCAATTTCCTTATGTATATGACAGACCATTGGATGTAAATATCGTTTGGAATTTTGAGTGGACCGAGAAGGTAATAATATCTTTTGCCTGGAACTATGGTTCTGGTCAACCGGTTACTTTATATTCGGAAAAATATAGGATTGATAATGAAGATGTATTCGTATTTGACAATATCAACTCCTTTAGAATGCGTGACTATCACAGGATGGATTTTTCTGTGAACTTTCCCGCTAAAACACGCTGGGGGGAAAGAAACTGGACAATTAGTATTTATAATCTTTATAACAGGCGCAATCCCTATTACTATTTTTATGATCGTAAATCATCGTTTTCATATATTAATGACTCTGTTGGACCCGGTGGAGGGACTCAAGTGGCAGAAGAAGATTTAAAACTTTACCAAAGGAGTTTATTTGGTTTTTTCCCTTCATTCGGTTTTAGTTTTAAGTTTTAAGAACATTGATCACTGAACTAATCATTTATTTTACAATTTAATAATCATGAAAAAATCAGTCTATGAAACAGTTTCAATCAGGTAGAATTAAATGGTTTAGTAGAATTATTATCACTCTTTTTTTGGCTATAACACCCATGTTTACATCCGCTCAGTTTTTTACCGGCCTTTCTGCTAATGCGGGTTCATCTTTTGAAGGCATGGGGTATTCTTCATCAGGAGCTGGTCTTAAATTATCTCTGGGCTATGAAGTTCAGGACTGGATTGAAATAGATTTCCAGGCACAGCGCTATTGGTTGAATGCATTATCATATGAACATTTAAATTCCCTGGCTATTAATGCTAAAATTATCCCTTTTTCAACTGCCATCAAACCTTATTTGGGTTTTGCCGGTGGAATCGGTAAGCTGAGTAGCGGAAATATAAAACTCCAGGATCAGGTAATAGTATTCAGCTTTGAAACCTGGCAGTTAAAACCCCAGATTGGTTTACTGATAGATAGTGGATTGCTTGAAAACTTATTAGTAGATTTTAATCTGTTTTACGAATCCAATAAATTCCAGGATTTCAATGGAACAAGTTTTAATTTATATGGCGTAAATTTAGGATTGGTCTACAAAATCTCATTGAAATAATCTCTAAGGTATAGATGAAATGAAGAAAACCATATGTTTTAAACTTCCAGGATACCATGAAAGGTGACTATAGGTTTAAAAACCTGTCAGATATGCCTGATACAGCAGGATAATACGAATTTTCCGGGAATTATCCGGGAGTTTTGTTCACCATTGGTTTAAAGAAATCATAAAAATAAATAATTAGAAAAATTTCAAACAGGAGTGGGAAAGGTTTTTACTCCTGCTTTTTCTTTCCCTAAAAAACCTACCCCCTCTTCACCCACACCCTTTTCCCATCAAAGGTAACGGCCAGTTTCATGAT
>CAYMLS010000293.1:0-6589 GCA_964390665.1 uncultured Bacteroidales bacterium
GAAACATATCCACTGCCTGTACTTTTATCACCTTAAAAAACGGAGACAAAATTTCTATATCCCTCGCCTGTGTGGCAGGATTACAACTCACATAAACAATCTTTTTCGCTCCTGACCGGGCAAGGGTGGCAGTAACATCAGGATGCATTCCTGCGCGCGGCGGGTCGGTTATGATCACATCCGGCTGACCATGCTCCTCTACAAAAGCAGTATTAAAAATCTTCGTCATATCCCCACAAATAAAAGCAAGGTTGTGCAACCCGTTCTTTTCAGCATTTTTTACTGCACTCTTTACCGCCTCATCTACATATTCCACACCTACAACCCGGGCAGCTTCTCCGGAAACAAAGGCAGCAATGGTACCTGTACCAGTATAAAGATCATAAACCACCTCCTTGCCTGTAAGACCAGCAAATTGGCGCACGATCTTATAAAGCTCGTATGCCTGCTGACTATTGGTCTGATAAAAGGACTTCGGACCTGTTTCAAATACAAGATCTTCCATTTGCTCTTCCATATAAGGTTGCCCGGCATAATGCACAGGTTGAAGATCGCTGACACTGTCGTTCACCTTTGTATTCACAATATAGTGAAGAGAAACAATTTCGGCGAAATTTTCCAGGAGATCATCCAAAATCAGGCGGATCAATGCTTTATTTTCCTCATTGACCACCAAAACAACCATAAATTCTCCTTTAGTATTGTTCCTGATGATCAGGTTCCGGAGAAATCCCTCTCTCTTCCTGTAATCATAAAAAGGCAGGTTGTGTTTTTCGGATATTTCTTTTACCCGCAACCTGATGTGGTTGGACGGCTCGGGTTGTAACCAGCACTTTTTAATATCCAGCACTTTATCAAAAAAACCAGGAATGTGAAAACCCAGAGCGTTCAGATCCTGAATTTCCTGATCTTTTTCAATTTCCGATTTTTCCAGCCATCTTTTATCAGAAAAAGTAAACTCCAGCTTGTTGCGGTAAAAAGTAGTATCCTCAGAACCTTTGGCAGGTAGCATTTCATAGGGATAATTCACTTTCCCGATCCTTTCCAAACTGTCACTCACCTGTTTCTGCTTATGCCTGATTTGGAAACTGTAATCCAGATGCTGCCATTTACATCCGCCGCAAGTGCCAAAATGCTCACAAAAAGGGGTGGCACGCTGACCGGATTTTTGGTGAAATTTGATGATCTCACCCTCCATATGCCTTTTACGTGTCTTTTTGATCCGTATATCCACCACATCGCCTGGTGCTCCAAAATTCACAAAAATGACCATCTCATTGTACCGGGCAATGCTTTTCCCTTCCGCGGCCACATCTGTGATCTCCACACGTTCGATCACCTGATTGAACATGCCTCTTCTGTTGCTTCTGCTCATATATTTTTTTTTGCAAAGATAAAGGTTTCATGCCGGCAACATGCAAGAAAACATCCGTTAACTGATACCAGGATTTTTATAACCTGCACAACCGGATATTTTAAGGAGAATCACTGAAAAACTCAAATCCCTGATCAGGGAAATAATTGAACCAACATTTGCTTACAATAAATAAGGGTTTTCTTGCTGGAACTACATAGTGTCAGCAAGAAAACTCACGGTTTTTTATGTGCTTGATAAAGAAAGCGTCAAATGCAAGGCGGGAGATGACTGAAAAACAGGAGTTTACTTTTCGTAATCGACTGTTTTGATGGCGAACCCAACGCAGCAGTTGGCGTTTTCTTGCAAGCACTACATATGAACCAACTACAGGAATAGATTGTTAACCAATGGTATAACAGTCAGTCATTCATTTGGGAACATTCAATCCCAACGACTATGAAACCAATGAACAATTCAACAATCAACTGAAAAATGAAAAACGTACCTGACACTTATAAATTTTGACAGGAAACCTTTTTAATGCCTTCTTATGAGCACCCTGCCCGACCATATTATATTTTTTGATGGAGTTTGCAACCTGTGCAACAGTTCGGTGAATTTCATCATCCGCCACGACAAACACGAGATCTTCCATTTTGCTTCTCTGCAATGGAAGATCAGTCGAAAAATTCTTGGTAAGGAGTACCCGGAAAACGAACATTATGAATCGGTGATCTACTATGAGAAAGGTAAAGTCTTTCAGCGTTCGGAGGCAGCGCTGCGCATCGCAAAAAAACTGGATCCTCCCTATTCTTTTCTTTCTTCTCTACGCATTATACCCTCTTTTTTACGTGATCCGGTTTACATGTATATCAGCAAAAACCGCTACAAATGGTTTGGCAAAAAAGATTCCTGCATGTTGCCCTCCCCTTCCCTTCGAAACAGATTTTTAAATTCGTCGATGTAAACCCCCATTTGCCTAATATTGTGTATAATTAATCCAATGTTTTAGTTTTCAGAAAAATATGTTTACCTGCGGGTCAGTTAATCGAAACCTTTTTCCTATATTTGCCCCACTATTAAAGCAATCCTATAAAAAACAGAGTTTCAATTAAACATAAAAGGAGAATTATACATGAGTACAGTAATGACAGAAAAAATGAATTCGCAACAGTTGATGGACCTGGAAGATAAATATGGTGCACATAATTATCATCCGCTACCCGTAGTGTTAAACAAAGGAGAAGGAGTGCATGTATGGGATGTGGAAGGAAAAAGGTATTATGACTTTTTATCGGCATATTCAGCTGTTAATCAAGGACATTGTCATCCTAAAATTGTTGATGCACTGATAGAACAAGCCAAAACGCTTGCCCTTACATCGCGTGCTTTTCATAACGATGTGCTGGGGCGTTTTGAAAAATATGTGACAGAATATTTTGGATTCGACAAGGTTTTGCCTATGAATACAGGTGCTGAAGCTGTTGAAACTGCCATTAAACTTACCCGGAAATGGGCTTATAACAAAAAAGGGATTGCCGAAAACAAAGCAAAGATCATTGTATGCGATAACAACTTCCACGGAAGAACCACCACCATTGTATCTTTTTCAAACGATCCTGACGGTTATGGTGATTATGGTCCGTTTACGCCGGGGTTCATCCGCATCCCCTACAATGATAGTGATGCGCTGGCAGAAGCCCTGAAAGACCCTGATGTAGCAGGTTTTCTTGTGGAACCCATACAGGGTGAAGCAGGTGTGTTTGTTCCCTGTGATACTTACCTTCCCAAAGCAAAAGAGCTTTGTGAAAAACACAATGTACTGTTCATTGCCGATGAGGTACAAACAGGAATCGCACGTACCGGTAAATTGCTTGCATGTGATCATGTGAATGTAAAACCCGATATTCTGATTCTTGGCAAAGCCATCAGTGGCGGTATGTATCCCGTTTCTGCCGTTTTTGCCAATGATGATATTATGATGGTGATCAAACCCGGACAACATGGATCTACCTTTGGAGGTAATCCGGTGGCTGCACGTGTAGCAGTGGCCGCCCTTGAGGTGATCAAAGAGGAAAAACTTGCACAAAGAGCCCAGGAACTGGGTGAATTTTTACGCCAGGAACTGAGAAATATTAAGTCTGATATGATATCCGTTGTCAGGGGTAAAGGATTGCTCAATGC
Source organism: uncultured Bacteroidales bacterium (assembly GCA_964390665.1). GTDB lineage: Bacteria > Bacteroidota > Bacteroidia > Bacteroidales > UBA7960 > SKVR01. Next base: position 3,542 of record CAYMLS010000293.1, read on the forward strand.
CATTGTGATCAAACCCAAAAATGGGAAAGAAGCATGGGATGTTTGCCTGAAAATGGCCGAGAATGGTTTGCTTGCAAAACCCACCCATGGCGATATTATCCGCTTTGCTCCTCCCCTGGTGATCTCCAAAGAACAACTCAGTGAATGTGTGGGAATCATTAAAAAATCGATAGAAGCATTTGCATAACATCTGATAGCATTGAAACACTATTTAGTCTTTGCAGGAAAACGCCAAATACTGCGTTGGGCTCGCCTTCAAAACAGTCGATTACGAAAAATAAACTCCTGTTTTTCAGTCATCGACCGCCTTACACTTGACGCTTTCTTTATAAAGCAAAGAAAAAATAGTGAGTTTTCTTGCTAACACTATTTACATCACAAAAAAACCGGTACTTTTTCAGTAGTATCGGTTTTTTTCATCGATTAAACTTTATTTTTACAGGTATAAAATTAAATTTTTCCGGATAATATCATTTCCTTTTACATTTTTTATTATATTTGCCCTCTCTGTTTTTGATCAGCATTAAAAAGAGGCAAAATGGAAAATAATTATTCAAACTTTAAATATTTATTCAGAAAGCTGTTTGTTTTTCTTTTTTTTCTTGTGATCATGCTGCAAGCATATCCATGTGAAAATACGGAAGAGAAAAATTCCCCCAAACCCGTTCCAAAATCAGTAACACCCTCGTCTGATACCATTCGTGTGCCCGAACATATCCGGCAGCGATTGGATAACCCCACCTACGATACCCGGTTTAACAAAGGAAGTATGAAACCATGGGACGACAGAAAAAGCATTTACATCAGACGCACGATCCTGATGAGTACACTGGCGTGAGATTTTTTACTTTTCACTTTTTCGCTATCACCTTTTCAATCCCTTCTGATTCTCTGATGGCTCTTTCTATACGCAAAAGTGCATCTTCCAGAACAGCACGTGGACAAGCCAGGTTCATCCGCTGAAATCCTTTACCCTGTTTACCAAAAGTGACACCATCGTTCATGCCCACACCTGCCTTGTCAATCAGAAGTTTTTTCAACGCTTTTACCGTCAGGTTCAATTTTCTGAAATCGATCATTACCAAATAAGTGGCTTCGGGTACGATCACATCCAGCATGGGCAACCGGTCTTTCACAAATTGCTGCAGATACATCACATTGCCTTCGATGTACTCCTGTAATTCTGCCAGCCACTCATCGCCATGCCTGTAGGCAGCTTCGAGGGCAACAGTTCCGAAAACATTCCCCATACCTACATGAACCTGGTCGAGAACTTTGTTATATTGACGCAACAGACGGGGGTTTGACGATATAACATAAGAAGTACCCAAGGCAGCCAGGTTAAAAGTTTTGCTCGGTGCCATGGTGGTAATGGTTATTTCGGCCAACTCATCAGATATGCTTGCCAAAGGGATGTGCTTATTCCGAAAAAGGGTAAGATCGGCGTGTATTTCATCAGAAATAATGGTGATATTGTGTTTGCAACACATTTCACCCAGTGCCTTCAGTTCATCTTTGCTCCACACACTTCCTCCCGGGTTATGAGGGTTACATAGGATCAACAAGGTCGTTTTATCATCGATTTTATTCTCCATATCTGCCAGATCCATTGCGAAACGCCCGTTTTGCAATACCAGGGGATTCTCCACGATCTCTCTGTTATGATTGCTGATGGCATGAAAAAAAGGATGGTAAACCGGGGGTTGTATCACGATCTTATCTCCGGGTTTTGACAGCGCCATCACCATCATATTTACGGCGGGCACAACCCCGGGACTGAAGGCGATCCATTCTTTTTGTATCTCCCAGTCATGTTTTCGGCGGGTCCAGTCGATAATAGACTGAAAAAAAGAGGGCGGATGAATGGTATACCCCATAATTTCATGCTCTGCCCTTTCCCTGATGGCTTTCATAATAAAATCAGGTGTACGGAAATCCATGTCTGCCACCCACATGGGTATGACATTTTCATTGCCAAAATATTCCTTCCGAAGATCATATTTTACACAATGGGTTCCTTCCCGGGGTATGATCTCATCAAAATTGTATCGCTTTGTCATTATCTGATTTTTTTGGGCGGCAAGGTAAAAAAAAATATTCAATCAGCTTTTTTCCTCCCTTATATTTATGATCTTATCAAATCACACAAGAATAAATTTGCCGGCAAACTTTCCGCAAGTAGCAGATATTTGAGGTACAAAAAAACCGGCATCCTTGCGAATGCCGGTTTTCATCACCCATAATCAAAATTATTTCACTAATTCATCATACAATCTTTCAACTTCTTCCCAGTTGATAACATTCCAGAAACTGTTGAGATAGTCCGGACGACGGTTTTGATATTTGAGATAATAAGCATGTTCCCAAACATCAACACCGAGGATAGGATTGCCTTTAACATCTGCCACATCCATTAAAGGATTATCCTGGTTGGGTGTGCTGGTAACCTGAAGTTCGCCATTGGCATCTACTACCAACCATGCCCATCCGCTACCAAAACGGGTAGCACCGGCAGTATTAAATTCCTGCTGGAATTTCTCAAAAGATTCAAATTTGCTTTCAATAGCGGATAGTAATTTTCCGGATGGTTTGCCACCTCCGTCGGGCGACATAACTTTCCAGAAAAATGTGTGGTTCCAGTGTCCACCGCCATTATTTCTCACGCCGACAGGATGTTGGCTGATATTTTTCAGAATATCTTCCAGATCCATATTTGCTTTATCGGTACCTTCAATGGCATCATTCAATTTGTTGATGTATGCCTGATGGTGCTTGGTGTGGTGGATTTCCATAGTTTGAGCATCAATATTTGGCTCTAATGCATCGTATGCATAATCAAGACTTGGTAAAGTGTGTTTTCCGTTTTCCATAGGTAAATCTAATTTTTTAATTTCTAAATTGTTAGTTTGTAAATTTGAATCCATATCGTCTACGATCTGGTCTTTTTTTTCTTCTCTGCTTTCTGTTGCAGGATTACAGGAGATAAATAAGAATCCTGAAAGAATAAATCCTGCTAAAATAAATTTCATGCTTTTTGCCATGGCTTAA
>CAYMLS010000294.1:0-6583 GCA_964390665.1 uncultured Bacteroidales bacterium
GACAAAAATTTTGACACACACGCACATGATTATAATGCGCGGCATGTAAAGCATGTGGTCAGAGTTTTAGCGAGCTCCATCTGACCTATTTAATCAAATTATAAACAGATGAAATTTTTAATTACTGACGATTTATTTACCAACCGATTGCAGATCGGCATCGTTTTGAAAAGCATGGGTATTGAGTATGATCAGGCAAAAAACGGAGAAGAGGCCATTCATAAACTGATTGATACAACCTATGATCTGGTTTTGATGGATATAGAAATGCCTGTGAAAAATGGGTTGGAAACAACATTGTATATAAGACAGCACATGAGATCACCTGTCAATAAAACCAAAATTGTAGCCATTACGGCTCACGATCCACATGATTTTGAAGAAAACTTTGCCCGCTATGGATTCAACGGTTTTATCAGTAAACCTATTACAAAAGAGAAATTAGAAAAAATATTGTAATTACCTCTGGAAAATCTTCAAAAACAGGTTTATGTACCTGCTTTTTCACAAATCTTCTTTGTGCAGGAAAGTATACGCAGCGTTTTTCTGATACCTTCCGGAAAAGTAAAGAGAGAAATCAGAGCAGAAAGAAAATGAATGACTTTCTAAAAGAATAAAGGGAACAAAGCAGGTGTGTATTGATCAAACATTGAGTTCCTCACCTTCGCTTTTGGCGATCAGCACCGCACCACAACTATCACTCCATACATTGATGGAAGTTCTGAACATGTCCAGTATACGATCTACAGCCAAAATCAGTCCTACGCCTTCTAACGGCAGACCTACAGCAGAAAGGATAATGGTAATGATCACCAGACCCGCCATTGGAATACCCGCAGCACCAATGGAGGCGAGCAAAGAAGTAAATACAACAATACCCTGCTGTAATATGGTAAGTTCAACTCCATATGCCTGTGCTATAAACAATGCTGCCACACACTCGTACAAAGCAGTGCCATCCATATTTACCGTAGCACCCAGTGGTAGCACAAAACCGGTTGTTTTATTGGAAACACCACTTTTTTTCTCCACTGCTTCCAGGGTAAGGGGCAGCGTGGCATTGCTTGATGAAGTGGAAAAGGCAGTGAGCAGGGGCACTGTCATATTTTTGAAGTGCTTCCTGGGGTTTGCCCGGGCAAGGAACCTCATGATCAGGGGTAAAGTAAGTGTTGCATGTATCGCCAAAGATGCAAGAACGGTAAGCATATACAATCCCATACTCCCGAAAAGCGACAGTAAAGCATCTGAATTTTCGGCGATCACGCCTGCCACGATACCAAAAATCCCTAAGGGGGTAAACCGGATCACAAACATGGTGATCTTCATCATGATCTCAAATAAACCATTGAAAAGATTGATAATGGGTTTGGAATACTGATCATCAATGCGGGTGGCAAAAAAACCAAATATAATGGCAAAAAATATGATGGAAAGCATGTCGGCATTGGCCATGGCCTGAAAAATATTTTCCGGGATAATATTCATAAGCGTATCAGAAAGTGTGGCACCTTCCGCCAAACCTTCTACCTTTCTTTCCAACCCTACATCGGCACCCACACCGGGTTTAATAAGGTTGACCATGATCAATCCGGTAACTATCGCAAATAAACTGGTTATGATGTAATAGGAAAATGTTTTCAGTCCAAGACGCCCTAAATTTGATGCTTTGGCAATACCGGTAATACCAGATATAATTGAAGCCAGGATCAAGGGCACAATGATCATTTTCAACGCTTTGAGAAACAATATCCCCATCCATTCAACATACAGAACATAATCAGGTAAATACATACCGAATAAAACACTCAAAACAAGGGCAATTAGTATCTGCCAGTGCAATTCAATCTTTTTTATCATAACGGTCAAAAGGTTTTCACAAAGATGTTTTTAAAATTAATTTGTTTTATATCAGTTGGAAAGTAGTAAAGTATTGAAAAGCAACTTAAAGGTGCCTTGCGTGGAAGCCCTGAACTGCGGGTTGAAAGAGGAAAGAACGATTTGCCCCTCCCCTTTTTTCAACCAGATAACAGAGGGTAGATTTTCCAGCATTTCTTCATTTTCAGCGTATCCGCTCATCAAAACATGTTCATTGGCAAATGATCCCAACACCCGGCGATCCATATCTCCCGATGGCAGGGATGTTCTGAAAACCGGAGACCCCCGGTGAAAAACACCGGTACTTTTGGGCATTCCGTATGTTACGGGATGATCATTTGTAAATTCAACCTTTAAAAGTGATCCCGGCGCATAAACACCTTTGGATGCCAGTTGGGTACCGATATTGTTGAAAGGCAATTCAAATTCTTCCTTTTCATCGTCTTTACCCAGGGTGATCATTCCGGAAAACAATTCGGTAGCCGGTCCCCATGCCATGATATTTCCTCCTTCTTTTACATACTTCATGAGGTTTTCAAACCCTTTTTTTCCCATACCTTTGGTAAATTCCGGTGGATAATTCAATGGGACCGGTTTGCTGTTACGCATGAATTTTCCCTGCATGTAAACTGATTTTTGCCGGTCGGTGAAAACAAGAATATCGAATTCTTTCTGAATATCTAATGTCTGTAGTTCATTGGGACGAATCACCTTATAATCAATATGATACTCATCGAAAATAAAGCGGGTCCAACCTCCGTCCATATCATGTATCCATGTTTCTACGATACCAATCCGGGGCATGTTGATTTCTTCTGTTTCCAGACCTTCTGGTTTGTCTGCAAGATAGAAAGGCGAAATCAGGAGATCTTGCTCCACTTCGTTGAATTTTCTTCCGGTTTTGATGAGAAAACTACCAGCCGGAAACAATTTTTCACCTATCAGAAAATCCTCTGTGCTTCTTTCTACATCCAATCCTTTTTTCAAAGATGCAAAAGCCGCTTTGTAACTTTCATTATTGGAAGCGGAAAACAATGCCCAGCTGGTTTCTTCGGGTGGTGATTTTTTCAGGGAATAAGGCAATTCCACCTTGCTGATCATGGATTCATTCAACTGCCCTTTCTTATTGATCTCCACTGCTTCCACTGCCCTGTGTAGAGGAAGCGACCATGTTGTGATGTCGTAGGGTTTGATCATTTCACCTCCGGGAGTATAGTGGCGTGCAGGAAATTTCTGCACTTCCAGTATCTCCTTGATAAACCCTCTGTATGGCTGCGCAAGCGGCACCACAATATCACCTTTCCTGAAATTTCTTTGGTCTATTGTTCCATGATCCTTCAACTCATAAACATTGATACCGTGCTCCGACAAAAGATTTACGATCCCAGCCAACTCACTTTGATCGTGTTGTTCAACAGGTAATATGTAAAAATAAGGGGACTCTTCCATGCCTCTGTTGATCTCTCTCCGGCTAAGGTTATTTCTGAATTCGAGGATCTCTTGCTTATGAATCGCTGATGTATACAAATAAGACATTGTATTCTCCAGTTCGTAGTTCATCAGATCAGACAACTTCCACCATCCTCCTTTCCAGGGTTTGGGCATATTAATGCTCACTTCATTTTCGCTGATACCTTTGCCTGTAAACCTGATCTCATTCTCTTCAATAAAAACAGGGGTTGCTATGCCAACGCTGGCACCCTCCGACAACATGCCCACCACACCTTTCCATTTGGAAGTGCTGGTGTGGCCTGGCCAGTAATCGTCAAAAAGATAATTCACCGAAACACCTTCCAAACCAGCGTCGGTCATTTCCTTCAATGCTCTTGATCCAAAAATACGCATCCAGCTCCATACTTCGCTGTCTACATTTTCGGCAATAGGATCATGTGGTGGGGAAACAAAAAAACGTGCGCCGGTAGATTGCATCTGGTGGCGCTCTACCATTGCCTGCGGAAACCAGGAGGTAGAATATACTTCTGCCACAGCTTTGTTCTCCGACATGTGTAACGTTACAAAATCCCTGTTGATATTGTGTCCAACGTATTGGTGATAAACACCGGGTAAATTGCTTGTTTCCAGTGCTGTGCCTTTGTGCTTGTTATAATGTTCAACAATCATGTTCATCCCGTCGGGGTTATGCGGTAGAAACATGGCAACGGTATTATCCAGAATAAGCTGACGTCTTTGGTCGTTTCCGGTCAACAGTTCGTAGGCGACAATCGGCAATGCCTGTGCCGGTCCTACCTCATTGGCATGCATACTCAGCGTGGAAAGAAAAAATACTTTTCCTTCCTGTTTGAGTTGTTCCAGATCAGTACCCGCGGGTATTTCATTGAGAGCCAGCTGCTGATTGATGGCACGCAGTCTATCGAGATTGCTGATATTTTCTGCAGAAGAAATGAAAAAACAAAACATGGGTTTTCCCAATTCTGTTTCACCAATTTCTTCCCAATGCACCATGGGAGATTCATCTGCAAGTGTTTTCATATATGATACAAGATCTTCATACAAAAACATGTTGCGATCGCTACCAGGGACAAAACCAAAATGCTCTTCGGGAGTGGGAATCTGTGCCTGCAAAGAGAAGAACGACAGACATATCAAAGCACAAAAAGATGCTTTCAGGTATTTAAAATTCATGGAAGTAAAATATAATTAACAGTCAAATAATATAGGATTTTCACAATCATATCGCAAATAAACAGCAAATATAAACTAATGGCAGGAAAAAAGAAATTTATTTGTTGAATTGGTTGTGAATCAAGAGAAGAGATTTCCTCTTATTTCAGAAAAAATATTTTCATGAATCTGAATACCAAATATATAAAAACAGAAACAGTATTTTTGAGGAGAAAGAATGAAATGATCACTTGCAGCAGGATTGATAAACGGTATGATTATATGAGAGTTTCGGTGAAAATTGACAAAATAATACAAACTAATGGAAAGCTTCCTTGAAAGAAAATGGTTAGCAGGAAAGGAATAAAATAAAAAAAGTGTATACAATGCTACTCAAAACAGCATTGTATACACAAAACATTTACTGAAACCGAAATAAAAAGTCTATTTGGATAACCGGTATGTACCCATATATTCGGCATGTTCAATGACTAAGCCATTCATTGCCTGATGAAATTCTGTGCCATCAGATATAGATTCAGGCGGGAGTTTCTTTTTCAGCGCATAAATTCTGAAAAAATAGCGGTGTTCTTCACCTTTCGGCGGACAGGGTCCCCGGTACCCGATTTTTCCAAAATCATTTTTTCCCTGGATGGCACCGTTATCCAGTTTTTTTTGTATAGGAATTATTTTTTCGAGTTGGTGGCAATCTGCAGGGAGGTCATAAACAATCCAATGTGTAAATGTTCCTCCCGGAGCATCCGGATCTTCCATGATGAGCGCAAAACTTACAGTGCCTTTAGGGGCATTTTCCCACCATATCATTGGTGACACATCATCGCCTTCGCAAGTGTGTTGTTTGGGTATTTTTGCACCATACTCAAACGCAGTACTGGCTATATTAAATGACATATTTAACTGATTTAGAGGTTGAACAAAAGATTTGCCTTTTTTTATATAAAAAAGAAAACTCATGTTTTTGGCGTGTACCAGAACAGAAAAGTGTGATGGACGCCTTTGGCAACAACTCAAAAACAGAAGTTCACTTTTCGTAAATACATTGTGCTGTATTTATCGAAACAATTAATTTAATGAATTGTAAATCAAAGCAATTGGCGATTTTTTTTAAAGTACTATACTTGTTCGTATAGCAGATCTTTCAGGTCTTTGGGAAGCTGATCCGTTATATCCTGAAACTCACCTTGCGAAACATAGGTGTCAAGAGATTTGAAAACAATCCGTATGATCTCTTCCGTTGATTTCTTCCAGTTAAATTCCTGTTCTCCAAACTGTTTCTGATGTTCTTCCACTTCAGAAATGAAATCTTGCTTTGTATTCAACCGCAAAGGTTTTTCCCGGTATTTCCAATTGTCAACGTAAATGGCTTTCAAAAACATGGGCAATTGCGAAAGCAAATGCAAAGATTCGCTGATGGTGATTCTTTCACGCAATGAATGCAAAACTGCCCGTAAAATCATTCCTGTCCTTCCGATTTCATCTGGATGATCAAGGTCTTTCGCCAGATTATGAACAAATGTATTTCCTTCCTGTGCATATTTTTCAAAATTTAAAGCCATAATTTTTCCTCCTTTTTTAAGTAAATAATAAATTAACAATTAAAACATATAACTGGTTATGAACGTGTAAAAATGCAACAACATATTGCTATACTGTTGAATTTTTTCCCCGGATTTATGATCATCCGGGTGTGCTATGTTACTTATCTGTTGTTTGCCTGTTCTTGCATGAAACTTCCTGCTGGTTTGATGGCGATCAGTTAGTAAAAATCCTTCTCCATAAAGAATAAAAAGGCATTACCACAGGCAACAAACCTCATGGATGAAAAAGACAATTACCATACCAGTGAATGGCTTTTCAGTCGTCAGGCAAGCTATCGTTGCCAGACGACCCGGATCGTGGTCGGACGACTACAGATCGTCCGGGCACTAAAATGTAAATTTTGCTTACCCACGAATCCGAAGGATTCAAATGTTTATAGAAATCAAACAGGTAAATACAATACGACCCCGACGGGGTCGCATGTTACGATAATAATTGTATTTGCTATAAACATACAATCCCTTCG
>CAYMLS010000295.1:0-6575 GCA_964390665.1 uncultured Bacteroidales bacterium
TTTCCTTTGATCCTCAGTTCTGTCTTAAGAATCGGATTGTTTTGTGTACCGGCAGCGATCCTGTCGTTGCTTGCCTGCACGGTAGAAACGCTATCGAGGTACAACTCCTGTACCACTGTTTCCTCAAGTTTTATTTCATCGATACATACTCCCATTCCCCAGTTGTTGATACCTTCGAAAGCAATGTACGTTTCTGCCGAACCGGCAGGAATGATCACAGAATTTTGTTGCCATTCAATTGTAGGTGTCTCGTAGGAAGCCAATTGTTGCCATTCGCCTTCTTCACCTTGTTTTACATAAATTTTCAGATGGTCGGTTCCGTTAAACGGTTCCTGAGCAAGCCAGAAAGTTAGTTCGGGAACAATAGCCAGATCCAGATCAATGGCTGGTGTTATTAATCTTGTGACCTCCTCGTCATTCCCCTGCTTCTGAAACACCAGATTGTAATTGCCTACTGCAGCAGTATCCGGAGTAAGCTGATTTCCTACAGCATCTGTACCTGCCCCTGTTCTGATATTCCACAGCAGATCTCCATTCATTTTATCCTGTGTCCATCCCTGTGGCATCAACCCTGATTCAAAATTTTCATGGAGAAAGATCTCTTGTGCTATGGATGAGGATAGCAGAAAGATACTCACGAAAACAACTTGTATGATTCTAAAAAATAGCATATGCAAAGAGGTTTTTAGGATTTCAAAAAATGTTTCTGATCATCATCACTAAAGGTTCACCAAAACATCTGACCATCGGGGCAAGGGATTGCTTTTTGTTTTTTGGTAGGAGGACCCTGGTTAAACTGATAAATGATAGAAACCTCATGCGCACCGCCGGTGTTATTGATCAACCTGCTAATGGTAAAATCATAACTATAGCCGATCCTGAGGTTTTCACGCCTCAATCCACCCATTAAAACCAATGCATCGTTGTTAAATATACCACCCGCATGGTTATTGAATATTGGAATTCCCCGGTACAAAAGGCCAAAAGAAACCGGATTCTTGGACCAATAAACCCCGAGATCAAACTGATCGAATTTTCCCTGTTTTTTATAGAGTGCCGCCACAGAGATACTTTCGGGTATCTTTTGTGATAGTCTGCTACCATAGGTGAACCGGAATCCTCCAAATAGTGAAAATTTGGGATCAATCCTGTCTTCTTCCTCTGAAGCAAGAGATTGATTGGGTCTCATCATATGATCTACTGCCAGACCGGCCCAACCAGATCTGCTGTAAAACAATACGGAAGAAGAAGCATCGAAAAAACCTCTTCTTTCCATGGGTTCCTGTAAATTGCTCGAAGGGTTGATCGTTCCATCCAGCGAAAGCTGATCGCCAAAAATGAGTTTGCTGAAATCGATGGTACGCTCCTGGTACATGAAATTTATACCCGGACGTACAGCCCATTTGTGATTCAAGTTAAAATTGTAAGAATATAACAATCCTCCGCTGGTATTGGCAAGTCTTCCGCTTCCCGCCTGATCGCGGAAAAGAAGTATCCCCAATCCACTGTTGTAATTGTGAAAATAGTGATCCAGGGAAAAGGCATAGGTTACAAAAGCACCTGGAATTTCGGGCCATTGGTTGCGGTAATTTAAAACGATGCGACTACCATCGGTGGATCCGGCAAAAGAAGGACCAAGGTATAAGGGGGCAGCATAAAATTGTGAGAACTGGGGTGATTGAGAAAACACCGGGTTACAGGGCAAAAAACAAATCACTACAATGGCAATGAACCATTTTAGTGGGTTTTTCTTGCCGGATATAGTAATGAATGTATTCATATTGCCTCTGTTTAAGTTGCACTGACAAAAACATATCAATGCTTTGATGATCCTGAGGTCAGAATTTATATTCGAAGAACCATTCTTCTCCGTTTCTTTTTTATGCTATTAAATTGTCTATTGAACCACATTTTACCAAATTCTGTCATTTATTTTTATGAGAAAATCTGTGATCATGCATTGAAAAGAACTTATAACATTCTGACATAGACAAATTTATTTCTAAAAGAACAAATATTGTATCGTAAGATCACTTGATTTCATAAGTACAAAGCAAGGGTAATTGATCGGGTAATATTACCTATGTGTTTTTTATGAATTAAAAAAGAGGGTATTGGTAGGTTGTTTTTAGAAAAATATCTTAATATCATGAATGGAATAACAAAGGAGGCATTGGAAAGAAACCTGCTTTTTGGCAATATTTAACAACGTATTCATTTCAGACTTCACCAAAGGGCAGGTATTAATATTCGTGTCAATTGGCTTCGCCGAGCTTACGGTTCGTTTAATTCGTGGATTATAAACCTTTTTGATGGACTCATCTATAAAAAACAAAAAAGGGAAGATCCGAAGACCTTCCCTTTTGGGAGAAATGATAAAAATAAAGTGATTATTATTTCTGAACCTGAAGTTTACCTGTAAAGATACCTTCGGTTGTAACGATTTGTACAAAATAAATTCCACTTTCAAAGTTGCGTACATTCACCTGATACTGGTCAGATTCAACATTGCTGCTGTAAACAACCCTTCCGCTCAGGTCGAGCATACGAAGTTCCTTCATGTTATCGTTGCTGTGGAAGTTTACAACACTGTTGGAAGGATTGGGGAATACGCTGATCTGTCCGTCGTCGAAAGTAAGATCCTGAACAGAAGTAAGCACTGGCAACTCAAGGAGTTCGCCACCTTCAGCAGTAGCAACCCACAAACCAAATGCAGGACCATCACTATTGTTTTCAGGGGCAAGGAAACCAGAGGCCACTACCGTGATGGCAGCACCATCGAGTTCAAGCGTTGACAAAGGCGCATCATAAGTAAGGAGTGTATTTTCACCCTCAGCATCGCGAACTTCCAGCACATAATCATTGGTGGGCAGTTCAAGATAACCGGCAAAGTCGCCATAAGTGAATGCGAATAACTGATTGGTAACACCCTGTGCCCAAACACTTACTTCGGGAGCATCGGTTGCACCATGGAATACCAGCAGATCGGTATTGGTTTCTGCATTGGCCGCTTGTCTTGCCGGCTGATAAACATGCAGTGCAAAAGGTTCAGCAGGATCATATCCTGTGTCACTTACAATACCACTGGCAATCACCACATAGGTTTCATCCCTGTCGAAAGTAACATTTACAGGACCCACTGCATTATCCAGACCTTCGCCCGCAGGTGCAATATACAAGGGTAGCTCAACCTCTGCAGGTAGTTCAAGGAAAGCTGTGGCCGTACGGAAGTCAACATCTGTAAGCAATACCTCGTCACCGGCGTAAATGTCTACTGACTGAACAGCAGCGTCGGCAGCGTTGTGTATGATCTGTACATTGGCAAAGAAATCCTCCACACCATTGGTGATCTCAAATTCCATGGTTTGAATCTCTGAAGTACCTGAGGTGTAAACAGATTGAACACCTGCAGTATAAGTACCTTCCTCCAGACCGGTGAACACGGTTTCGGTAAGGGGTATTTCGGTTTCCACCAATTCGTCGTCAAGATAAACATTGTATCCTACAAATGCTTTTTCTGCTTTCATTCCCATTGGAAGTTCTTTCAGTGAACGATCAAGATTGAGTGATTCAGAAATAGCATATGTTCCGGATTTTGAACCTGTATTACCGATAACAATATTATCCATTTGGGTAATAGCATTATCATCGGCAACCAACTGGAAAGCAACATGCAAACCAGTACCTGCGAATTCACTGAGATCAACATCGGTTTGATACCATACAAAGTTTTCCCATACACCAATATCCTGCCAGTTCCACACTTCGGTCCAGGTTTCGCCATCAGGTGAAACTTTCACCATCAGTTCTGCATTGGGTTCAGGATCAACACTCCAGTAATAACTTGAATACCATTCGAAAGAAACCGTAGTTCCTTCTTCAATTGATATCAGGGGTGTAACCAGCCAGGTATCGATATCATACCCCCAATCAGCTTTGGCAACATATGCTCCATCAGGTACCGTTTCACCATCAACATCAGCTCCGGTAACGGTATGCCAAAATGGATTAGGTCCATCATCTCCGGGAGTTCCATCACCCTGAATAAAGATTTCAAATGCGTCAAAAGTACCATCTTCAAAAGAATCAGCAAAACCATCTAAACCTAACATATTGTTCCAGCTAAACATCGCTTCGCCGGCTTCCATACCTTCGGTTTCCACCAAAAGTCCGTAGGGAGCATCAATGATCTCAACCAATTCAACATTGTGCGACATATCTTCCATGATGCTGACATCAGTTTCCACGTGAGGATGATAATCTTCATGGGTTACTTCAAGGGTGTACATCCCTTTTTTCACAGCGGGGAAATTGGCAATGCCATCATCTGCCACTGTATGCGCATAGGTATACTGATCATGCTCCTGGTTGGTAAGCAATACAGAAGCACCATCGGGGCTGTCGCCTGAGTTGGTGGCTACATTGATGGTCACATCAACGCTGTAAACTATGTCAAAGTCCACTTCAGTAATATCAGAGGTTCCGGTAGTATAAACAGATTGTACACCAGCTGTGTAGGTACCTTCAGCGAGATCTTCGAAAAGGTATTCAGTTTCAGTTATTTCAGTAGCAACTTCTGTTCCGTCAAGGAATACATTGTAACCGGTAAAAGCTTTGTTAGCGAAATCTCCACTTAGTTGTGGTTCACCTGCATCAAAAGGTTTATCATTGCTGATAAGAATCGGTGAAGGCTGCTGTGGTTGATTTGAAGCCAAACGATTGTTTTTCGTTGCAGCTGGTCCAAAATCAATTCCAAAAGATCTGAGCAGATAGTTTACTTCAAAGTTAAAGTCAAGAATATCTGTGAAGGCAGATGCGGGGTCAGTAATATCGAATACACCGTATTGTGTACCAGGTATGAACTCGTAAGGTTCATCCACACCATCGTCAGTAGCCAAACCAAGGAATCCGTCAGCACCTAATCCAACAAATACTCCCTCAGAAGTAACAGACTCACTTAATTCATAAGTGTTCCATTCCATATGAACATTCGGTACGCTGGTGTTCTCATAAAGAACATTGTCTCTGTCAGGTAAACCATTTTCATCTAATCCCAAAATGATAAGTCTCAATGTTTCGTATGGACCACCTTCATCAGTAAGATACCAGCTAACTTCATCAATTTGTACGCTGTTATGGATAACATGTCCCATAATGCTATTGATGTCGCCATCGAATCCTAATTGTCCTGCAACAAGGCCATCGTCGTATCTGAATTCATCATTTCCTCCAAGCGTCCATGAGACCATTGCATTGCCTTCGCCGTGATTGTCTACATCCACCATCAATCCACCGGGAGCAATGATTGTTTCAGTCAGTGTGATGGCAAGATCAATATCTGCATCTACCGTGACTGCTTCATCCGTATAGGCATCATAACCATCAGCCGAAACACCCAGCTCATAATCGCCTTCAAATACATCGTTGATGGTGAACTCGCCATTGGCATCGGTTTCTGCAGTGTATGAATCATATCCTTCAAGTGTTACCAGGGCACCTTCCACGAGTAAACCGTCATTTCCCGTTAGTGTTCCGGTTACGGTATACTGTACAAGCGCTGAAAGAGAGGCATCTGCTACAGTTGTTTCATCTTCTAAGATCACAACCGCTTCTTCCACGGTGGTTTCATATCCAAATTTGCTGAACTCCACGTTATACGTATTGGGCAGAAGGTAGGGGAATTCGTAAGCACCCTCAGCATCCGTCAGGGTGGAAGCGTTGGTTCCCAACACTTTGACCATAACCTCTTCAAGTGGATCGGTTCCATCGGTAACGGTTCCGGCCAGACTTCCCAGACCAGCTGTTGAGAAGAACATAGTAATATTGGGGAAATAATCAAAAGTGCCTGCATCTGCGGGAGGTGCGAGAGGATCAAGGGGACCGCTATCCTGCTGCGCACGAATGGTTCTGTTGGAATCATCCTCACCCATGGTATTCAGAAAATATTTACCTCCTGACCATTCTGTATCATCTTTTTGCGCGTAGATCACCAGGTTTCCACCTCCATAAACATAAATATCATCAAAGGGGATCATAATATTATTCTGTCCTTCCGGAAAGTCAAGTGTTCCGTCAAAAACCAGTTGCAAAGAAGCGGGATCAACCCAACCACCGGTAAGGTCTGTGGCATCCGTTTCTCCCACCCATATCTTAACAGGTTTCTCCAATGCGACTGTATCAAACAAATTGGTATATTGAATGGCGGTAAGCACTCCACCAGAAATCCCAATTTCTTCAGGATAATACAATGTTTGACTCAAACTGTGAACAAACAGGAAGTTAAAGGGAGTATACAATTCTTCTTCCCCATCTCCTATGGTTATGGCAGAAATATCTGCTGATTGCACATTTACATTGAGGGTATCAGACATGTTGTTATCGGGTACCTCATCGGTGTCCAGTTCAACCATGGCATATATTTCTCCTTCCCCGAGATCTGCTTCCAGGGGTGTCCAGGTAAGCTCAAAAGATGCATTCTCAGCAAACTCAATGGATGTACCTGCTTCAGAATCCAGTTCTGTATCACCTTTCATGAGTTGAACCGTATAGTCACTTTGGGTCAGACTACCGGCATT
>CAYMLS010000296.1:0-3240 GCA_964390665.1 uncultured Bacteroidales bacterium
CTGCGATCTGGAGCAACCCAGATATCGTCTGTTACTTTTGCTCTGATGTGGAGATTTTCATGATCTTGCCCGGTAGCAACAGCGAAGGCAGCATCTTTGTATCCGTTCCAGTCCCAAGCCTCTTGAACCCTCTCCGGTTTAACCCACTCAGGTGAAAGCGCTTGTTTGTCTATATGCCTGGATTTTCTTATGTAATCAATAAACCATACGGGACTGGCAGAAGATTTGATCTCCCTCCCCTCATACTCATAACTGGCATGTAACAAGGGGTTTATTTCCGGAATTTCTGATAGAGATGATCCTTCCTTCATTTTGAGATAGACGGGAATTTCCACCTTGCCTCCAGGCATGATATGTGAATTAATTTTCATCGGACTCATTTCTATATTTTCGTTTTTGTTCCATTCACCCTTCACTTCCATTGGATGGTCACCATTATTTTGAAGGATAAGAAAAGAGTTAATATCTGTGACAGATTCACTCTCTGCAACAACAGGAACAAAATGTGCCCAGTTTTCCCCTCTCAGAACATCAACCTGTTTAATTGTCTGTTCATCAACAATATCGAGAGGATGCAGTCCTTCGAGTTCCATATTGGCAATTCGGATGTTTCCATTTTTTACGGTAACCTGCATCATATTGTGAAACTCACCCAAAGATGACCCTTTCGCACCTCCTGCTGCCAAACCTGCAAGCATATAATGAGGCTGCCCGTTGATGGTTCTGAATTGATATCTGTGCTCATGACCACAGAAAAAGGTGACTTTATGTTTCGCAAAAAGTACATTCAACGCACCGACACCATTTTCTCCCTCCATTTTCCACAATGCATTATGCGTAATGAGGAAAACAGGATCGCCTTCTTTATGCTTATTGATAACAGAAGACACATAGTTTATCTGATCATCTGAAAACCCATTAACACCAGGTTCTGTAGAATTTAAAATCAGGAACAAATTGTTGCCAACATAAAAATCATAATAATGATAACCTAGACGTTTTTCCCATTCATGAAGCAGCATCCGGGTGGTAATATCATGATTACCCGGGGTGAAAAAGAATGGAACCTCAAGTTTGCTTAGGGAAGCCATAAAATTCCGCCATTGTCTTTGCATTTCATTCTCACTTCGGGTATATCCCTCGATCACATCTCCCACAGTGATGACAAAATCCGGTGATAATTCATTGATGCGCTGTACAGCATAGTCGAATACACCGGGTTTTTCGCCACCCGTATGGTCTCCGGTAATGATAAATCTGAAATTTTCGGAATCAACAACGGGGATCTGAGTCCAGGGCATATTTTCACCGGCAAGTTGGTGGTGAAAATCTGTATCCTTCCCCTCTTGCGCATTGAGAGAATTAAAGAAAGAAACTGCAAAAGCAGCAAAAAACAGCAAATAATGAAGTAATCGGTTCTTTATCATGATGCTAATTGATGATTTAGATTTACTTTTCAATAAAGAAAAACTCTTTTTCAATCTCTTTTTCCTCTTCACCTGGGATGGTCCAGTAAAGATTGAGCGCCTCCTCGGCATAATCGTCAAAGTATCGCAGTTCATACCGATGATATCCTTTCTCCAGTTTTATCTCACCCTCTTTCTTCTTCAAACTATGTGAACCATCGTTGTTGATCAGATCAACTCCATGAATGTAAAGGACCGACCCATCATCGCTCTCCAGGGCGAAATTGTATTTGCCTGATTTGGGAGCATAAATATATCCTGAGAAAATGTATCCGAAATGGTCTTTTGCCCTGGCATTGGAAATGTCTGGTTTGTCAAGCGTACCAGATTGAATCATTTCGCCCTTTTCCTTAAAACTTTGCACAGACAAAAATGCCCCTTCAAAGTACTGATAATTAACACCATTATCTTTTTTCCTGAGTTTGGCGCCAGGATGTTCCCTGTCAAGTATCACGGTTTTGCTAAATGATTTTGATGCTTTCATGTCGTTTTTGAAAGCTTTTAGCGTTAAATTGGCGGACTCGTCTAATGTAATTGGACCGGTATATTTTAGCGAAGATGTAGTAGGTTCTGTACCATCTAAAGTATAATATATTTCTGCCCCCTCTGTATTTGAAATAAACCCGATTTTTTGTTCCGGATCCAAGCCTTTCAGGTCTTCCTTTATCATTGGCATCAAGACTTCGTTTTCATCAGCAAAAAACACCCCCAGCGGAACTGCCAGGTGGTCTGTGGCATTAATGTAGGTACTTTTTACTTCGAAAACCGTTGTCAGATCGGCCACACTTCCATTCAATCTTATGGTTCTTTGTGCAGGAAGAATGATCCGCTCATGTTCGGGACCATAGAGTTTGTATGTGATATCCATATGATTGGTCACGTTGCAGGAAAAAAATGATTCATCCTGCTTCATGTTGGTCACTTCCAGTGAATTCTTCATAAACGGAACCAGATACTGAGTGTTTCCCGCAATAATATTATTGGCGAAAGCAAGGGTTCTTTTTTCGAATAATGCTTCTTTTATTGCATCCGGTGAATTTTCCGTCGCGAATAAAATGGTAAGATTCCGTGGTTTATCATGTACATTAAAAGAACCAGCAATGGGGGCGTGAATGTCGGTGGATGAAATCATGGTCAGGTCGTAATTATTGCTGTGATCAATGGCCAAAGGGTAAAACTCATGAGAGTTAAAGATCTCGATACCATGAATTTTTCCTTTATTCATCAAATCAATGTGACTTTTGTCAAGCGTGGAGTTTTTATCCGGCCATCCGGGATGATTATAAATAACGAAAACACCATCATCCGCAGCCATCTCTATAATTTTCACAGGATCCATTTCTGAATTGTCGTTAGCATACACATTGGCATCTTCAACAAAAAGAAAATTAAGATGTCCCAGTGGTTCTGAGCGGGTAAACTCTGTTGCCGGTATCAGTGAAATACCGTAATCCTTAGCATAGGGTAGTGCATCGTTATAAGCGGAATTGTAGTCGCCAATTACATTATCGGGCATTGGCGTTGAATGATCCGTAATAGCGATGTAGTCTAAACCCTCACGCCAGGCTTCAATGATCCTGGTTCGTGCCGTTACGTGTCCGTCAGAATAGATCGTATGGGAGTGCAAATCACCTTTTAGGGTCACATATCCTTCAATCGTTGGTAATTTGATCTCTTTGCGGGCATTAACTACCTGAAAGTCTTCCAATACCTGATAGTGAAGGTCCTTTTCCTGCGAAACCAAATTCGTACTGATAAATAGTGCGATAATGAT
>CAYMLS010000296.1:3340-6533 GCA_964390665.1 uncultured Bacteroidales bacterium
GTTTCATGATCTGCCAATACGATCACCAGGGTTTCCCCATCTTTCTCTGCCCATTGCAATACTTTTCCCACTGTTTGATCGAAATCGTAAATTTCACCTAACAGCGCAGGTATGTCATGCCAGTGCCCACAGTCATCGATACGTGAACCTTCAAACATAGCGAAAAAACCATTTTCATTTTCACTTACAATCCCAAGTGCTTGTATTACAGCATTCTGAAACAGATCGCCTCTTTCCGGAGCCATGGGTAACTGGCCATCTTCCAAAACAGCAAACACCTTTCCTGATGAAAGATTTTTTGTTTCATCCCAACTGGTTGTAACATGATATCCTTTTTCCTTCATTTCAATGAGAATATCGCGGTTATCTTTCCTGTTGGTGAATTTTGAGCGTCCTCCACCCATTATATAATCTGCATCCACTTTTAAAAAATCCAGTGCAATGTCGTCCTGATTTTCTCTTCTGGGATTACTGGCACAAAAAGCAGCGGGAGTGGCATCCGTAAGTCCACAGGTTACAATCACAGCGGTTCCCATACCTTTTGCCACTGCCAGATCAATAAGAGATGGCACGGGGTTGCCCAGTGTATCCACTCCCACCGAATGATACAATGCTTTATTTCCGGTAGCCAGAGCAGTACCGGAAGCACCTGAGTCGGTGATCAGTTTATCAGCCGCATAAGTTCTTGTAATACCCGTATGTGAAAAATTATCGAGATTGAGTTTTCCACGGTTTCCAACCCATGCTGTGGATATTTGGGTTAACCCCATACCATCACCAATCATGAGAATCACATTTTTCACCTCTGTCCCCTCAACGGGAAGAACAGATACAACAGGATAAGGATTATCATGCGTATAATGTGTTTTGCTTTGCTCTTCAGTGTAATCCTGTGCTGTTAGGGTAATATTCAGCAAAGGAAGAAAAATTGTAAAAGCAAGTAAGTATGCTATCCAGCGCTTGGTTATCATGATCATTTTCAGTTTTAGATTTATTCATGAAAAATATTGTATAATCATTTATGATCAGGGTAGAAAAAGCAGATCTTTATCCGCTGTGCGAAAATCTTCCTCACCAACAGATTTCCAACCCCAATCGAGTTTCTGTCCCAGATAATCTTCAAAATATAATAATCTGTATTCATAAAAACCCTTTTTGAGCGCCATTCTGCCAGTTGCTCTTATAACTCCGTGTGATCCATCGTTAAAAACAATAGGATTACCACCAACATAAAGCATACTTCCATCATCTGATTCGGTGTAAAAATCGTAAAGACCATCTTCCTGGATGTAAAGAAGACCCGTGAATTCAAAACCAAAATCATCTTCGGTGCGGGCCAGGTCGATCCGGGGTTTTTCAAGTATACCCTGGTCTATGACGGGTGTTTGATCCATTTCATCAACCGATGCAAATTTCCCTTCGTAATACCTGTATTGCACCCCATTTTTGGAAGCATTGTTTCTGTCAGGTTGTTTGAAAGAGGCACGAATAGCATTTATTTCCATGATCGGCCCTGGTTGAAATCCCTCCCTGAAACCCCGTGCTTTGATGGTTACATCGTCAGTTATAAGTATGGCTTCTCCGGTAAACAGGGTAGACCTCTCATCAGGTTCTGAACCATCGAGGGTATAATAAATACTGGCACCAGGTGTTGAACAACCCAGTTCAAACTCTTTTTGATCAACAAACATAAACACATCCTGCAGAATATAAGGTACAGAAACCATTTTAATCTCTGTCATGGAATAAGGAGGAGTTAGCATTGTTTCCTCTGTTACAACAGGCTCGTCTGTTAAAACAAACTGTAATGTACCCCCTTTCATGATTTGCTCATGGGTAATAAATGTAGTTTTCAGCTCCGTTCCGTTGAGCAAAACCTTTTCAATATAAGTATTTTTATCAGGATTGTTAGCGATGATCTTCAATTGTTTGCCGTTATGCAAGTTTATGGTAGCATTTTTAAACAAGGGCGATGTAAATACATACTCTCCCGAACCAGGGGCAACCGGATACATTCCCAGACTACTCATGATATACCATGCCGACATTTGCCCGCAATCTTCATTTCCTACAATCCCATCTGGTTGATCAGAATATTGTTCAGCAAGAATTTTTCTGATCATCTCCTGTGTCTTATAATGTTTTCCAAGATAGGTATATAAAAATGCTTTGTGATGGCTAGGTTCATTCCCATGAGCATATTGCCCAATTAGTCCGGTAATGTCGGGAATATCGGTGATGATATCAGCGTCAACGGTAAAAAGATCATCGAGCGCCTGAAGAAATTCGTCTTCGCTACCAAACATATTTACCAGTCCTTTCACATCGTGAGGAACAAAAAACCGGTATTGCCATGCATTTGCTTCGGTATAATGCCTGCTTGCTTCAAAAGGATTAAATGGAGTTACCCAGTTACCATCTGAGCGCTTCGCTCTGAAAAACTTTGTATCTCCATCGAAAACATTTATCCAGGATCTGGCCCTTTCGCTATAGGTTTCATAATCTTCGGTTTTACCCATTTCTTTGGCCATTTGAGCAATACACCAATCATCGTATGCATATTCAAGTAAACAAGATACAGATTCCTTCTCACGGTCGGCAGGAATAAATCCATTCTCTACATAATATTTACCCCCTTTTCGATGACTCATGGAGGACACCTTCATGGCATCCAATGCCTTTTCAGCATCAAAATCGCGAATCCCTTTTTTATAAGCATCTGCGATCACCGACACCGAGTGATACCCGATCATAGTTCCGGTTTCGCCGGAAACCAGGGGCCAGATGGGCAGCTCCCCTGTAGCGTCATACATTTCGAGCATGGAGTGGATCATGTTTACCACCAATTTTTCGTTGGTTAATGTCATCAGCGGGTTCCAGGTTCTGAAAGTATCCCAAAGCGATAAAGTGGAATACATCTTTTTGCCCTGCGGAAGTCGGGCGATCTCCATATTGTGCGTCCGGAATTCGCCATTGACATCATTGGTGATGTTTGGTACCACCATGGTATGATACATGGCTGTATAAAAAATTCTTTTTTGTTCCTTGGTAGCACCATCTATTACAATGGTTTCAAGCGCTTCATCCCATGTTTCCCGGGCTCTGTTTTTGTATATATCAAAACCAAAATCAGGCGCCTCTTCATTCAGGTTTAATCGTGCATTTTCAATGCTTACGATGGAAGTTCCCACAT
>CAYMLS010000297.1:0-6492 GCA_964390665.1 uncultured Bacteroidales bacterium
CTTTGACGATTTCTTATCAAAGACATAAAAAATAAGGGTTTTCTTGCTGATACTAAATAAATTTTATCTCGATGGATATTCTTCTGAAATCTTTTTGAGTTTTATTGTCAATTTCATTCAAATTTTGTTTTCTATGATCCAATGGCAAAAAAGGAAAAAACGGCTTTTGTTGTTTTCGCTTTTTATTTTTTGTAATGCGCACATCATCGCTATGGGTGATTACGGATCAGATTTTCGACATATTTCTTTTTCCAATGGATTGCCCAATGCCTTTGTTAACGATATTGCCCAGGATTCTTTAGGGTTTATTTGGGTGGGAACAAATGCAGGATTATTCCGGTATGATGGTTATACATTCCGGGCCTTTTGGGATGAATCAGATACTCCATACAGTTTAAAAGGAAATTATATCAGTCAGATAACCCCACAACCCGGCAACAAATTATGGATTGCGACATTGGGGGACGGGATTTTTTGCTTTGATTATAAACTGGAAAGATTCATAGACTTGAATTTACCCGATGAGGTAAAGACTATGAATATTAGCAGGTTTTATGTTGAGTCTGATTCTTCCATATGGATGGGCACACACAACGGATTGGCACAATTGCTTATAAAACACGACAAAACATCCGTAGAATATTATCCGCTGCAGGAAGAAAAAAAGATCACAAGGGGAAATCCGGCAAGGAGGTTAAATCATGATCCATCAGAATCAATTCATTATTTACATTATTTGGAAGTGGACAACCGGGAATATTTATGGTTGGGGATCAATGAAATATTGTATGTTTTTAATCTCAATGACAAAAAATTTCAAGAGATAGAATCCGGAAATTTCAGCTCGTTTCGTGCGGTTGTTCCTTTAAAAGATGGGAACTTTCTGACCGCCTTCTGGAATGGGGGATTCAGAATTTATGATCCGAATTTTCAGGCCATGCAGGATCATCCTTTTATGCAAAATAATACCAAAGTACCCGGAGATATCAGGATCAACGAATTGGTATTTGATGGAGATGATCTTGTTGTTTTAACAGAAAACAGGGGTGTGTTTGTTTTTGGAAATCCGGATGGTGATGCCAAAATTGAAAATTATTCTGTTGAAACTACTGAGGGAATTTTCCGCTCGGATGCAGTCGCTTGTTTTTTGCACGACAATTCAGGAGTATTATGGTTTGGTCATAAACAGGGAGGTGGTTTAAGTCAGATCATAGAGAAGAAAAGGCAGGTGTTGAGCGAATTGAATATATCGGTGGAGGATGAGAAATTATATTCAAGGGACATCGCCACAAAAGATGAACGGTATTTACTTGTTGCAACTTTAGACAGAGGATTGATCATTTATGATTTGAAAACACGAAAAAGCATAGTAGGATCAACAAACCCCAATGATGATTTTCTGACCCGGAGTGATAGCTATAATAGTATTTTATATGATAGCAAAGGTAATTTGTGGCTCGGTACCAAAGGGTATGGGGTAGAATTTTTTAGTAAAGCTGATCTTGATCAGATCATCCAACGACAATCGAATCATCACGTAAATAGTGTATTGGTGAATAACGACAACTATCCCGGGTTTATGAATGACTATGTAATGTCGCTTTATGAAGATTCGCAGGGTAGAGTTTGGGTAGGTACCTGGCGTGGTTTGTATGTTTTTCCGGTATCCTTCATCAAGGAAATGGAAAATCATGCATTTGACCGTGCCATTTCAGTAGATGATCTGATTAATTTTACACATGAACCTGACTTGCGGGAGTCTGTCATTCTTTCTATCGCCGAAGGTAAAGAGGGGAGTGTTTTTATAGGAACGCGTCACCGGGGACTTATAAAACTTTATGACGATCACAGGAGCTATGTTCAGACTTTAGAAATAATTCATTTTGACGACTATCCTTCTTTTAAAAGTGTTTACTCTCTTCATGTTTCGGATGATTCACTTTACATCGCCGCCAATACCGGTGTTATGAGAATTGATCTGAAGAGCAATGTGGTGTCTGATTTTTATTCTGTAGAGAAGTTTGATTACATGGAACCTGTGGGAATCATCAAACACAAAAACAAAATTGTGGTTACGGGTTCTTATGGTGTGAGAACCTTTGAAAATGACTTTTCTGGAGTGCAGAATTTTGTGATTCCCAACTTTCAAAGAAAAAACCAGTACTATTATAATAATTTGATCGCCGTGAAGGATTCATTATATGCTGGTACCTACAACGGAGTAAGCAAGATATTTTTCTCTGAAATAGTTGAGCAACTCCGGCAATATCCATTAAGAATTGCTTCTTTATCGGTAAATGATGAAATAATAACACCCGGAGAGAAACTAAACGGGCGCATCATATTGCAAGACAACATCAACAATACGGAAACGATTCAAATACGAAGTGAAGCGGAAAATATTATCAGTTTTGATCTGGCGCTCATGGATTTTGAAAACCCTGGCATGAACCAGTATATGTACAAACTGGAGGGAGTACATCAGGATTATATCATGCTTTCTTCCCAACAACGCAACATTACTTTCTCAAATCTGAAACCCAGCAACTATGTTTTGCTAGTAAAAGCTTATGGCCCTGATGCAGTGCCCTCTGAAAATACTATTGAGATGACAATGAAGGTCTTACCGCCCTGGTATCAATCGTCTGTGGCTTATGTGATCTATGTCATTTTTGTAGCAGGTGTTTTTTGGGGTATCAGCAGGTTTTATATTTTGCGCGAACGACAAAAAAGTGCTCTTCAAATCGAAAGATCTGAAAGAAAAAAATCAGAAGAACTTTACAATTATAAACTGGAGTTCTTTACCAATATCAGTCATGAGCTGCGTACACCTATGGCTTTGATTTCTGCACCTTTGGAGCAATTGATTAAAAAAGAAGATGAGCAGGAAAAGAAAGAAGACCTCATGCTTATTTATCAGAATACAAACAGGTTGATGTTTCTGCTGGATCAAATCCTGAATCTTCGGAAAATTGATAACAACAAACTGAAAATCAAAAAACAAAGAGGCGATATTGTGGCATTTGGGCGTAAGATATTTGACATGTATAAAAAACATGCGGATATGAAGAAAATTGATTATCAGTTTAAAGCACGCTCTTCAACCGATATGTTTGCCTTTGATGCTTTTTACATAGAAACCATTATGTTTAATCTGCTTTCCAATGCCTTTAAATTTGTGCACGAGGGAGGAAAGATATGGGTAGAAGTGCAAAGAGATAAAAATGACCCCCATAAACTGGAGATTACTGTGGAAGACAATGGTATAGGCATCCCTTCTGAAGATGCCAGACATGTTTTTGACAGGTTTTATACCTCAGGCAAACAGGATAAACATAAAAAGGGGAATGGTATTGGGTTGGCATTAACCCGCGAAATCACCGAACTTCATGGCGGCTCGATCACACTGAGAAGTTATCCGGGGCATGGATCACTTTTTAAAGTAATGCTTCACGATGATCCTTCGGTACAGGAAACAAACGAAAGACATCCTGTCCTGGATCCGCAAACCCATACCATGGTTAAGTTTGAACTCACCAACATTCAAAATCAGAACAATGATGCTGCACCGCAGATGCCGGTAAGGTCTGACGGAAAACGCTATAAATTATTGGTCATTGACGATAATACGGAACTGTTGAAGTTTTTGAATAAAAGTTTGAGTGATGTTTTTCATGTGACCACTGTTTCGAGCGCCGAAAAAGCATTGAAAAAACTGGAAAAACAATTGCCTGATTTAATCATCTCGGATATCATGATGCCGGGAATCAGTGGATTGGAGTTGGTGAGGTTGGTAAAAGGAGAACCAAAGTACCATCATATACCCGTTATTCTGCTTTCTGCCAGAGCAAGAGAAAAACAATCGCAGGAGGGGTACTCCATTGGTGCAGATGCTTACATCACCAAACCATTTAGTCTGGCATTTTTAATTACCCGCATAGGACAAATTTTGAAATCACGCGATCAGTTGCGCGAATTTTACAAGTCAAACGTGTTTATGTCGCCTAGTAAAATCAACATTAAACCCGAAGAAAAAAATCTTATGGATAAAATGGTGGAGGTGATCGAGCAAAACATGGAAAATGAAACATTTGGCGTGGAGGATTTTGCCAATGCATTGAATATGAGCAGGGCGAAATTGTACCGCGTGGTTGCAAAACTAACGGACAAGTCGGTAAAGGAAATTATCAGGGATATCAGGTTACAACGTGCTGATCAGTTATTGCGCACCAAAGCGTTTTCGGTTAACGAAGTTTCGTATAAAGTTGGTTTTATCAGTGTTTCTTATTTCATTAAATGCTTCAGGGAAAAATACAACAAAACACCCAAAGAACTCATGGATGAACCCACGATGGTAACAGATCAAACACAAAAACCTGTAATAAAAGATAAGATGGAGATCCCCCGTTAGTTCATAACGAATCGTGATAAGTGTAATAAGTGTTCTTTTTGAAAAAAAACCGGAAAAATCAGGGATTGAACGAAGTTTCCTGAAGAAACAATAATCTTCTCATAAAAATGGGGTCATTTACAGATCAAAGGCGCTCACCCGGTATTCTGCATTCTTTTTTCCCTCAGGAAAAACATGAAGAAAACCTGCATCAAGCAAAGGTGTTGGGTTCAGTTTGGTAAATTCCCCGCCATCGTAAGAAACATGAATATTGTATGCAACTATTTTGTCATTTACAGGTTGCCAGCGGATAAACTCTTTGCGCTCCCCATTGAAACCTGTATAGGTTTTTATATCCTCTGCAACGGGAAGAATGACCTCTGAAGAACCAGGATTATCTTCTTTTTCTGAAATAATGATCATACTTACAGATGCAGGTGCCATGGAGAATGATAAAGTTTTGCCGGTCATCATTTTTTGATGCTCAAGGATCACCGGCTCCATATTGGCAGCCATAACATGATACTCTTCTCTGCCGGGATTTTCCGGTTTATCGAGTGAATTCCAAACAGCATAGGGATTTCCGTGGATATCATCAAGTTTTACATGTGTAAATACCGGGTTGTCTATTCCCAGTTCTTCTAATGTAATGTCTACCAGGGAGCCCTGGTCATGAAGATGCATGATCTGATCCGGAGTGATTACTTTGTCAGAATCAGCACCGGTTCTCACCGGTCCGAATTCGGGCATGTTGGCAATGAGTAAAACATATTCCCCACCTGGTGTTTTGCTGGCTATCACCGAAGTGTTTTCGCGTGTGGTGGGAAAACCATTCACATCAAATCGCTCTCCGGCAGATAAAGATAACAGAGTCATGACATTTAAAGCAGGTTTTTTTATCATCCAAAATTCATCTTTGTTTTCTTCTTTATGGAATCTTGCGTGATCTGTTCGATGGTACCAGTTGCCCAAAAATGCTTTGTCGTTTGATAACAATTTAAAATTAACCCCTAAAGAATCAATAATGATCCGGTTATGTGCATCAACACTTTGAATGATGAACGCGGCGTACCATGATCTTGGCCGCCACCAGAAGGGTCTTGCCCATCCCCACGTTGGATCTGCTTCATTATTCCAGAAAGGAATATCTCTGAACCGGGGGTGGTTTTCGCGAATATATTCAATGGATCTGATTTCCATGTCAACCATGGCGTAAGGCAGATTTTTGCTATGGGCAGATATATAGTCAAGCACTGCACCTTTTTCGCCTGTAATGGCATTGGTTCCGGTATCGCAATGGGCCAATACTGCCTTAAATTCATCAGATAAAACAGTCGCATTTCCCGGACCACCAAATTTGTAATCGGGGTTAACGGATTTAATGGCTTCGCTGGTAGCATCCCAGTAATTGAGCAATGCTGGTATTCCCTGTTTCCAAAACCATGAATGAATGTCAGGTTCATTGGTACATTCAAAATACCAGCTTTTTAACTCCTCCACGCCGTAGCGATCTTCCAACGCAGTAATCAGTGTTTTTACAAATTCATACCATTGCAAATAGTCTGTTTTTTTCTCAAAATCGGGTATCCATTGGGGCACATTGCCGCTTTGTCCCTGTGCAAATTCATCGTATGTGACCTGCTCACCGGTACCTGCTATGGTAGGAAAACCCATGATCTCGAAAATCAACTTCATGTCGTTCTTAACAAATTCATCCAATGCTTTAAAAAGGTTTTCAAAATTGTAAACCGGATCTCCGGTATCATGGCCCTGCACTGTAGTCATGTTTAAAAGCCAGTGCGGACGCATATAAACCATGCCCTGCCGGGGTATTGCTGCCTGATACTGCAGGTTTAGCTGCATGTCTTTTCTGAATAGAAGATCACCGGGTGTAAATCCGGAATTATTCCAGTAGTTCGGATAGGGTTGAGAAGGTGAAGAAAAATCAACGGATAGTTCGTAGGTTTTATAGTTTATCTGTGTAGCTGCCGATAGCGTAAATACCATCATCAGCAAACTTGTTATAATTTTGTTTTTCATCTGTTTATAATTTTATTAATTCGGTCAGATAGCCTGTCCCGCCTATGCGGGAGAGCTCGCCA
>CAYMLS010000298.1:0-6485 GCA_964390665.1 uncultured Bacteroidales bacterium
CGACCTGTCCCGCTCTGAACCAGGTATGGATGAGATGATCAGTGAATCGCTTCCGCTGATGAAAGCACAGGTGGTGTGGGCTGTGCGGGAAGAAATGGCACGTACAACAGAAGATGTACTCGCCCGCCGTATCCGCTGTTTGTTTCTCGATGCCCGCGAATCTATAAGAGTTGCCGCTGCTGTGACCTCCGTGATCGCTACGGAACTCAACCGCGACAAAAAATGGGAAGAG
This sequence comes from uncultured Bacteroidales bacterium, assembly GCA_964390665.1. Taxonomy (GTDB): domain Bacteria; phylum Bacteroidota; class Bacteroidia; order Bacteroidales; family UBA7960; genus SKVR01. The sequence goes on from CAYMLS010000298.1 coordinate 233, forward strand.
CAGCAGGTGAAAAGTTTTACCAAAATGGCGGAAAAATACCTTTGCTGCAAACCCGAGGAGGTGCAGAATTGAAAAAGTTCTTTTGATAAAACCATATGCTGCTGCATCAACAGCAAACAAGAAATTTCAGAATGTAAAATCAATTACCCCTATTCTTTCACGATTCAAAACAAGCATTTATGGAAAAATTTATTTTAGCCCTTGATCAGGGTACAACAAGTTCAAGAGCAATGCTTTTTGACCATCAGGGCAATATTCGTTCCCTTGCTCAAAAAGAGTTTCGGCAGATCTTTCCCCAAACCGGATGGGTTGAACACGACCCAAACGAAATATGGTCGTCGCAGGTTTCCGTTGCCGCCGAGGCAATGTCGAAATTAGGTATCAACGGTACTTATGTCGCCGGAATTGGTATTACCAATCAACGGGAAACAACCATCGTTTGGGACCGGAAAACAGGAAATCCGGTTTACAATGCCATTGTATGGCAGGACCGGCGCACCTCCGGTTATTGCGATGAGTTGAAAGATAAGGGGTTAGCCGAAAAAATAAGAAAAAAGACTGGTCTGGTAATAGATGCCTATTTCAGCGGTACCAAAGTAAAATGGATCCTCGACAATGTAAAAGGTGCCCGCGAAAAAGCGGAAAAAGGTGAACTTGCTTTTGGCACTGTAGACAGCTGGCTCATCTGGAAACTTACCCAGGGTCGTACCCAAATTACTGATGTGACAAACGCCTGCCGCACCATGTTGTACAACATCATGAACCTTGACTGGGATGAAGAAATGCTCGATCTGATGAATATACCGCGCTCAATGATGCCACGGGTGGCTTCCAGCAGCGAGATCTATGACCATTCCAACACCACCTTTTTTGCTTCAAAAGTACCAATTGCCGGCATAGCAGGCGATCAGCAGGCTGCACTTTTCGGACAAATGTGCGTGGACGAAGGGATGGTGAAAAACACCTATGGTACAGGCTGCTTTATTTTGAAGAATACCGGAGAAAAACCTTTTATATCGAAAAACAACCTTGTAACCACCATTGCATGGCAGATCAACGGAAAAACCACCTATGCGCTCGAAGGCAGTATTTTTATTGCTGGTGCTGTTGTTCAATGGTTGCGAGATGGTTTGGGAATCATCAACTCATCAGCAGATGTTGAAAAACTGGCTGGAGAAGTAAAAGATAATGGAGATCTGTACTTTGTACCAGCGCTCACCGGCATGGGAGCACCCCATTGGGATCAATATGCCCGCGGACTGATGATGGGCATCAGCCGTGGCACCACCCGTGCGCATATTGCACGCGCTGCTCTCGAGGGTATTGCTTTCCAGACAATGGATGTTTTGCGTGTGATGCAGCGCGATACCGGTATGAAAGTGAAAGAACTTCGTGTTGATGGCGGTGCCTCTGCCAACAACCTGCTGATGCAGTTTCAGGCAGATATTCTCAACACCCAGGTTGTTCGTCCGAAAGTGATTGAAACAACCGCCCTGGGTGCTGCTTATCTGGCAGGCCTGGCTACCGGATTTTGGGAAAATATTGATGAGATCAAAAAGCAATGGCAATTAGATCAAAGCTTCGAACCGCAGATGAAAGAAGAAGAAACGCTTGCGATCCGCGAAAAATGGTCGGATGCCGTGGAAAGAGCCAAGAATTGGATTCAAAAATAAGATACATGCAGACGATATCTATGTTTTCTGGATGGATAGATCTGTGAAATCTCAAATACATATTAAATTATCTTACAATGGAAAAAGCAATTATTTATGAAATTATTGGTACCGCTATTCTGATCATCATGGGGGGAGGCGTTGTTGCCAATTCAATACTCAAAAAATCAAAAGCCGAAGGCGCCGGATGGGTAAACATTACCTTTGGATGGGGATTGGGTGTGTTTATTGCGGTAATCGTGGCAGGGCCACATTCCGGTGCGCATATCAACCCTGCGGTAACTTTAGGTCTTGCCTCGGCAGGCTTGTTCGAATGGATAAATGTGCCCGGTTATATTCTTGCACAAATACTGGGTGCATTTATGGGTGCCTGTATTGTTTACCTGTTTTTTAAACCTCATTTCGATGTTACCGATGATTCGGATGGAAAACTGGCCATTTTCAGCACTATGCCGGCCATACCTCATAAGTTCTACAATATGGTTTCCGAGATAGTGGGAACTTTCATTCTGGTTTATGTTATCTTTCATTTTGTAGATCCAAGTATTGAAGCATCAACACTTGCCAATGCCAAAATAGGGTTAGGCTCCATTGGGGCATTGCCTGTGGCGCTTCTTGTGGTGGGCATTGGTATGTCGCTGGGCGGCGCAACAGGATATGCCATTAATCCTGCCCGCGACCTGGGACCACGCATTGCCCATTTTATTCTTCCTATCAAAGGAAAAGGTTCAAGCGGCTGGCATTATGCCTGGGTACCTGTACTCGGACCATCCATTGGTGCTGTGCTGGCTGCAGGGCTACATCTTGCCCTGCAATAGTATCCATTATCAATAGTATTCGTATTTACCGACATGCTGTTCCCTGCGAATTTTACGGAATAAGACCCTTGAAATTTAAATGCTTTGCATTTCCGGGTATTCGTTTTGCATTCAACCACTTTTACCGGAACACAAAGAAATTATTTTTGTTGTTGCAATTTTTTTCTGCATCATGAGAAAAGTATGTCCCGTTTTTTTATCCTAAAAGAGATCATTATGTTTACAAAAAATTTATACAAAGTCTTATTGATCGGGTTCTTATTATTATCCTTCACTGCTCAGCAATCGGAAGCCCAGGGACGTTTTGATGTTAATCTGGAGGTGAAAAACATGCATTACTGGAGAGGATTGCGCGTAAGCAATGGGTTTGTCACCGCACCCATGATCGGTTATTACAACAAAGGTTTTTCGGCATTTACATGGGCAGGTCTTTCTGTAGATGGTGATTACCGTGAGGTATCGCAGATCATCAGTTATACGAAAAATAATTTCCAGATCACCCTGCTCGACATTTTTAATTTTACGGCATTGCCTGATGCTGATTATTTCAACCTGAAAAGCGATGAAACCAACCACATTACTGACCTATCCCTTTCCTATGATTTTAAGGAGATGCTTCCTCTGAAGGTAATGTTGGCCACCGTTGTGTATGGAAACGATCGTAATGCCAATGGATCCAATCGTTATTCAACCTATCTTCAGTTGGGTGTTCCTTTTACAAAAGAAACGTATGTCGTGGAACCTTTTTTGGCGGCAGGTTTTGCTTTTCAGGCCAACGATGATGTATCGCTTTATGGCAACAATTCCTTTGATCTGGTGAATGTAGGTTTGAAAGTGATAAAGGTTTTGGTATTCAATGAAATTTCAATTCCCGTAGCAGGGACAGTGGGGTTTAACCCTTCCCTGAAGCAGGCTTCTGCCGAAATTGCCATTCATTTATTTTAGATTATTCTGATTCAGAATAAAAAGAGATCATGTGACTGCCGCATGTTTTTGGATGGAACCCGCTGCCCATAGGTAGTGGGTTCTTTTTTTTCAGTGATATTCTTAGTTTTTTTTCCGTAAAATACTGTTTTTTAGGATAGAGAATTGGCTGATTTTTGCAGTAGCATGAAATTAAACTATGGTTTAAACATGAGGAAGGAACCCTCACCTATATATGACATTTTTAATAAGGGAAATCCGGTGTCCTTTCGTTCAGAATATGTTCAGTAGAAATTTGTCTGTAACGAATCAAAACCACTAAAACCTGAGTACTGGCAAATTTTTTTATCAAAACACAGTTTAAAAATTCCAAACACAAAAAACCTCACAACCCATGTCAGAAAACACATTCGCAAAATTTTTCCGATCGAAAAGCATCCGGTTTAAATTGTTTTTCAGTCAAAATGCATTAAACGTATTATTGTTTTTGCTGATCATATTTTTTATTTACCGCACCACCAACAATCAACTGAATAATTATTTTGATGATACCATCAAAGTGAGTGCAAGATTTATTCAGGACGAAATGAGCCGCTTAAAACAGGAGGCATTGCTTGCAGGCGAATGGTTTGAAAACTCCGACCGGTTGGCTCAGGCCATTGAAAATCAAGACAGAGAGGAGGCACTCGAACTGGCGCAAACGGCCATGGAGGCTTTTGGTTTGCATTATTTTGTGATAACCGATGAAAAAGGTGATATTCTCATCAGAGGACATGCACCTGAAAACTACGGAGACAATATCAGCAACCAGAAAAATGTGCAACTTTCCTTGCAGGGCAGAAAAAGTGTAGGTATTGAAGAAGGGGCTGTTGTGAAAATATCTATCAGGGCAGGAACTCCCGTCAGAAATGATGAAGGGAAAGTCATTGGTGCCGTATCCACAGGGTTTGTTTTTGATGATACACGGTTTGTTGACAACATCAAAGAAGCCATTGGTGCCGAAGTGACCATTTTTACAGGAAGCACCCGCTATCAAACCACCATCACCAACGAAAACGGACAGCGGATCGTGGGTACTGAGCTGGGCATTCCCGAAATAGAAAATACCGTTTTAAGAGACAAACAAATTTATTACGGACGTTCTCAAATTCAGGGAAATCCTTTTAAAGCGGCTTACATGCCACTTACTGACCTGAACAATGAATCCATCGGAATGCTTTTCTGCGGAATAGACATGAGCGTGATCAATGTTCTTACCAGAAATATCATTTCAAGTGTGGGCATCGTGTTTTTTATTGTTATTGTTCTCATAACACTTGTACTCACCTATATCATCAACACTTTTATTATTAACCCCATAGCTAAACTTGTAACAGTGTCCGAAAAGGTTGCCGATGGCGACCTGCAAGTTGAAATAGAAGCAGGAAGCGACGATGAAGTTGGACGATTGGCGCGTGCCCAGAACAAAATGCTAGATTCTTTGAAAAATATCGTGCAGCAGGTTATTGATATATCGGGTTACCTTTCTACTGCCAGCAATCAGATGAGTTCCACAGCACAGCAAATTTCACAGGGAGCAAACGATCAGGCATCCTCGGTTGAGGAGGTGTCGTCTTCTATGGAGGAAATGTCGTCGAACATCGCTCAAAATACCGACAATGCCAAAGGCACTGAAAAACTTGCACTAACTTCGGTACAAGGTATCAGGCAAGGAAACGAATCGACAGAGAACGCTGCCAGTGGTATGCGGGATATAGCAGAAAAGATATCAATCATCAGTGAAATTGCATCGCAAACCAATCTTTTGGCATTGAATGCCGCAGTGGAAGCCGCCCGAGCCGGTGAGCATGGAAAAGGTTTTGCTGTGGTGGCCGCTGAGGTGAGAAAACTGGCCGAAAGGAGCAATATTGCCGCCGAAGAAATCAATAAACTCTCCGGATCAGGACTTCAAATTTCTGAAAAGGCGGGTGAAGTGCTCAAAAAAGTAGTACCCGATATTGAAAAAACTGCTACCATGATACAGGAAATAACTGCTGCAAGCAGCGAACAGAGCAATGGTGCCGAGCAGATCAACAACGCACTGTCGCAACTCAATCAAATCACCCAACAGAATGCTTCCGCCAGCGAGGAACTGGCTTCCAGCTCCGAAGAGCTGTCGGCACAGGCAGAACAGTTGAAAGATATGATCTCATTTTTTAAGATATAAACACAATCATTCGTCCAGTTGCCTTTGTTGCTTTTTGGGCAAACCCTCCACCACTAATCTGTATGAATCCCTGATCCATTCTTTTAGCAAAGGATCAGGGATTTTGCCATCTATCCTTATGGTGTTCCAGTACTTCTTATTCATATGGTAACCAGGTTGTACCTCATCGTATTGTTCTCTTAGCAACACGGCTTTTTCCTGATCACATTTCAAGGTGATACTTCTAAAGTCATTTACATGTGTCAGGGCAAACATCTTTCCCATTACCTTAAAAACAAGCGCTTCGTTGTCAAAAGGAAATTCTTCGGTTACCCCTTTAAAACCAATGCAATAATCTCTGTACGCTTCTATATGCATCTTTTTCGGAATTTTGTTTTCAGCGGGTTAAAAAAAATGCGATTTTTAAAATTGTTGACGAATCCACTCTGAAAAGTATATTGTTCACAAATTACACAAATTGACACTAATTATAATGCCTGATATTCAGATAAATAAAAACATGGTAATTGCAAGAATTTCTCCAAAAACGAGTTTTCGGAGTGGACTCGGTGATCAATATACAAAAAAATATTGATTGTTTCCAGGGCAGAATCCCGAAGGGATTCAATGTGAATAACCCCGTATCGCATGCG
>CAYMLS010000299.1:0-6482 GCA_964390665.1 uncultured Bacteroidales bacterium
TCTCAAAAATAAAAAAACCGATGCAAGCAAGCGATAAATGGAAAACGATAAGACAATATTAATGAATTTCCCGACAATAAAAAACTGATCGGAAACAACATCTCCATTATCAGTTAAAAGAATTCTTCATTAACCGTTCACGAATGGTAGTTGAACAGGGATCGGGGTCGTTGACCGAAAAAAACCTTCGTTAGCAGAATAAATTTTTCCAATAAAAAAAATACCCTTTTCTTTATCTGATAAATGTCTTTATTGTTAAAAAGTGTAATTTCCATCTGTTTATAATTTGATTAAATAGATCCCCGTTCTTTTCTTACGGGGAATCCCGACATATAATTATCCGTGTGTGTGTGTGTCAAAATCTTTGTCATGGCTCGGTTCATTGTTAAACTAATCAGTAATCAGTTATGTTATCACCCATGTTTTTGATCATCAAAAAAAATCGTTGGGAATGTATTTTCCCTGCCTCCCTTCAAAAATTTTGTGCATTTTTGACCCTGATCCTGCTTACAGGCGGATTTCTAACAGCTGAACCCCGGCCGGGCGATGTTTTCAGAGAGTACCATATCACTGGAGGAGGAAGCAACGGTGAAAAAGATGCCGAATGGGCAGATGAGTTTGTATACATTTCTCACCATACTGGTGAAAATGGCACCAAAGGAGACCGTATTTTCCAAAATATAGATCTGGTTCATGCCATAAAAGCAGAGTTTGTGGCAAGTTACTGGGGAGGACACATCGGATCGGAAAACAGAAGTGTGGTTTTCAACGATCATCCACGTATCAACTTACCTCTGATAAAAAACACGCCCTCCCGTCCGGAATGTTACTTTTCTCAACAATCGCAAGCGGCATGCGAGATCCCGCTTGAAAATCTGCAACAGGGCAACAACCGTTTTCGACTTGAAGTCGATAATCAAATTTGCTATAGCTTCGATTGGGGCTGGTTCTGGACCAACCAGGTTGTTTTGCGCATCTATTATGATCCCGCAAGTGTAAACCACCCTATGGGAAAAATATCTGAACCAGCATCCAACAGTACCATCACCAATTTCTCAACCATTTCATGCGAAATTGAAAAAGGAGATATCGGAAAAGTTGAATTTATAGGTAAATACGATGATTTCAGTTGGGGAGGCTCAGGCGAATTCAACACATGGCACGGCATATTTTGGATGAAAGACCACGGTTTGCAAAAACACATAGGAAGCGCTTCCGGGCTTTACCCCTACGTAAACTGGGACTGCAGATGGATTCCCGATCAGGAAAACATAAAAATTGCTGCCCGGTTGATTGACAAATCAGGATTGATCTACATGACAGAACCCATTGAAAACATAACCCTTTCGCATGGCAACAGGATGGTGAAAATGTACCCGCCCAGTAATGTCCCGGAAAACTTTGCCACCCAGACCGATTCTATAATGTGCAACATATATATTCCCGATGACCTGAGCAATGCTTTTGCCGCTAAATTGGTACTTTCCACTTTTTCAGGTGGTACACCAGACCGTCAGGTTTTTATCAATGATGTGCTTGTTGCAAAAGGGGGTTGGGGATTGTGGCACCGCCTGGCTTTTTGTGAGGAGCAAATTCCTTTATCCCTGCTAAGAAAGGGCAACAACGAGTTTAAGATCAAAGCCCATTACCCCGGTGAACATGCATTTGAAGTAAACTGGCCGGGCCCTGTTATTTTTGTGGAATACGAAAAATAAAACACATCAAAACAAACCCTATAAGTTGCCTCATGAAATCCTATTGACACATAAACCTCTTTCATGCTCAGGTAAGATCAAATCAACTTAGATATAAATTTTCGCCTGCTATTCAGGGTCTGCGCGAAAGGTAAATGACAATTAAAAACAAATTTTAAACGTATGCAAACCTATCTCTTAAAATTATCAGTAATTCTGCTGGCAATGAGTTTTATTGCCTGTCAAAGCAAGCAAAATGTCAACAACGATTCTGAATCAATGGTTGTAAAATGGGATCACTACTCAAGTTTGTACCGCGATCTTCCGTTTGCCGGTGTTGGCCCGCAGGTTTCAACACTTATTATGGATATCGACAATGATGGTGTCAACGATTTTGTTGTAGCCGGATGGGGGCAGCCCTCCATGGTCTGGTTTAAACGCACCGATACCGGGTGGACCAAATACCTTATTGATGAAGGCACGGAATACATTGAGGCAGGCGGTGCATTTGCCGATATTGATGGCGATGGTGATCTGGATATCGTGCAGGGTGGCGACTGGCGAACCCTGAAAGAGGTATGGTGGTGGGAAAACCCTTACCCTGATCTTGATCCGGATCAACCCTGGAAACGTTACCTGGTAAAAAACAGCGACGAAGGGGGAAAACAGCATCATGATCAGATATTTGGCGACTTCGATGGCGACGGTAAAGAGGAACTTGTTTTCTGGAATACCCATGTTTGCAAACTGTTCATAGCCGAAATACCCGAGGACCCGCAAAACGCACCCGTATGGGACTTGCACCTGATTCATGCGTTTGATCCCGATAAAGGAGTAACAGAAGGACTTGCCAAAGGAGATATTGACCTTGATGGCAAAACCGACATTGTTGGTGGCGGGTTCTGGTTCAAACATATCGACGGACACAATTTTGAGGTACTGCCCATTGATGAAGGATACCGCACCTCACGCTCTGCTGTCGGCGACCTGATCAAAGGAGGGCATCCTGAAGTATTGCTGGCATCAGGCGACAATACCAACTCCCTCAACATGTATGAATATGATGGCGAGAACTGGACGAAAAAGGTACTGATCGATACTGTTTTCAATGGACATTCGCTGCAGATCGCCGACATTGATGGTGATGGCAACCTCGACATTTTCTGTGCTGAAATGGCTGCCTGGTGGATTTACCAGAGAACCGATGCTCTTGCATGGATACTTTACGGCGATGGTGAGGGGAATTTCAACAAAACCATTGTATCTCAGGGCATATGCCATCACGAATCAAAAATTGGCGACCTGGATGGTGATGGTGATCTGGATATACTTGGCAAACCCTTTTTCATTCATGGGGCGCCAATGGAAATATGGTTAAACGATGGGTTGACAGAAAAAAAACATACCAGTATAACTTATAACACCATTCCCCCTTTATTCCGGCCCAGGACAATCGATCAACCTACAGAACAGTGGTACGGACCTTTTGCTGAAACATCAGCAGTTTTTGATGTAGACAATGATGGCGTGCCCGACATTGTAGCAGGAGCCAACTGGTACAAGGGACCAGACTATGAAAAACAACCCAATTTCCGCAATATCGAAACCAATGGTGAATTTGTTAACAATGGCAGCGATCATGCATATGACATTGATGGCGACGGATGGACCGATATTATATCCAATGGCTGGTTTGAGGATCAGAATATATACTGGTACCGGAACCCGGGCAAACAGGCAGGTATGTGGGAAAAATCATTGCTTATTGAAGGAAAAGATATCGAATATATCTTTTTTGAAGATGTGGATGGCGATGGAGATCCCGATATCATTCCGTGTCATTGGTACACTGAACCCATGTCTGACCTGGTTTGGTATGAAAACAACAACGGTAAATTCACCCGGCATCTTATTCAAACCGAAGCAGAAAGGCATGGCATTGGGTTAGGTGACATCAACGGTGACGGACGAAAAGATATTGTAACCGTTGTAGGTTGGTTTGAAGCGCCTGAAGATTATCAGAATGGTGAGTGGATCTGGCACAAAGAACTTACCATTGACACAGATGCCGCCAGCCTTCCTATGGTAATCTTTGATGTGAATAACGACGGACTTAATGATGTGATCTATGGTGAAGCCCATGCCTACGGACTTTACTGGATGGAACAGAAACCCACCGGAGAATGGGAGCGCCATACCATTGATCAAAGCTGGTCGCAGGTACATCAACTCGTTCTTTTCGATATCGATGAAGATATGGAACTGGAACTGGTAACGGGTAAGCGTTTGCGCGGGCATGCTGGTGGCGACCCGGGATCATCTGACCCACTGGGGATATGGTATTACGATATCGACCGCAAAACGCAGGAGTTTACCCGCAAACCTATTGTTTATAATGCCAACATTGGAACTGGTATGCAAATCAACATCACAGACATTGATGAAGACACCGATAATGATATTATTGTAAGCGGTAAATCAGGTCTGTTCATCATAGAAAGTGCAAAATATTGATCATTTTTCATGCGGATATCATGGTAGAACAATCAATCATCAATGGTATTATTGATTGTTTTACCAGAATCCGCCATTTCCATAAAACCTTTACTCCTTCATCACTGCAATGTTTTGTTGATATACGATTGTGTATTGAATTGTAAAACGGGATAGGTAGAAAACGCCATTTCCGGATGGGCATCGCCCTCTAAACAGTCATCACCTGCCTTGCATCTGAAACTTTCTTTATCTGGCAACTATGGAAATCATTGATTTTCCTGCTGAAACTACACTTGCCACACGCTCTGGAAACTCCAGGCATCTTGCTCCCCTTTGAAAATACCTCAACCAACATTCGAAATTCCTGTTTATCCAGGTTTCCTGCTATAGCGAAAAACATGCGATTTTCTGTTTACTCGACAAAAAACCGGGTACCGACACGTATTTCTCCTAACATATTTTTTCGTACTTTAGATATCTGTTTTTGATCTTCAACAACCATTACAAATGCTGTGTCCGGTGATCAGTCTGGTGATCAGGCATTACAAATGCCGAACACAGTCTTCAAATTCAAAAAAATACGCACAACTGAAAATCAATATTTTATGATACGAAGGTTACCACTTATAGGGATCATGTTTGCTCTTTTGTATAATGCAGGCATTGCACAAAATGATTCCATATTCGATGATTTTGAAGGAAATGGAAATATTACCACCTGGTTTGGTGATGCTTGCGGAATAGACCTGAGTTTCCCCAATCCTTACCAACAGGGTATAAATACTTCTGAAAAAGTGATGGAATATGATGATACAGGTGGGCGATATGCCAATGTCAGATTTGATGCAAATGAAAATTTTGATCTTTCAGGATATTCTGTTTTTACCCTTAAAATTTATGTTCCTTCTGATGGTATCACGGGAGACCAACCCAATCAGGTATCTTTAAAACTGCAGGATGCATCACTGGGTCAACCCTGGTTAACCCAAACCGAGATCATCCAACCCATCGATTTGGATCGGTGGCAATCACTTACTTTCGATTTTTCAACGAACGATTACATCAATTTAGATCCCGACTCACCGCCTCCGACCCAAAGAACGGATCTGAACCGGGTTCTGATCCAGGTGAACGGTGAAGATAATGATGATGCCGTAGTGGCATATATAGATGATTTCACATACTATTATACAGGATCGGATGACCCCGACCCAGAGCCTGATCCAGAATATAATGTTTTGGTATGGGCTGACGAATTCGACACCGATGGACCCATAGATGATTCCAGGTGGCACCACCAGACACAATTACCGTCCCACGGAAGTTGGTACAATGGTGAGATACAACACTACACCAACAGGGAAGACAATTCTTATGTAAGCAATGGAATTTTGCACATCGTTGGAAAAAAGGAAACGTTTACCGATCAGGGACAGACCAAACAATACACATCGGCCAGACTGAATTCCAAATTTGCTTTCCAGAATGGCAGGGTAGAAGTTCGTGCAAAACTACCCACCGGTGCAGGCACCTGGCCAGCCATCTGGATGTTGGGCAAAAACATCAACGAAGATGGAGGATACTGGGATCTGCAGGGCTACGGAACCACACCATGGCCCGATTGTGGTGAAATTGACATCATGGAGCACTGGGGAAACAACCAGGATTATATACAAAGTGCCATGCATACACCTTCCAGTTATGGAGGAACCATCAACAAAGGGGGACGATTGATACCCCATGTTTCTGACGAGTTTCATACCTATACGCTTGACTGGTATCCTGCTAAAATGGTTTTCAGCGTAGATGGCGTGGTGCATTACACCTATGAACCATCTGAACTGAATGATGATACCTGGCCCTTTGATGCCGAACAGTATATCCTGCTCAACTTTGCCTTTCTGCCCGAAATCGACCCTGAATTTACCGAAGATGCACTGGAGGTTGATTATGTAAGAATCTACCAAAAAGATACAGACGTTTCTGTTCCGCGTCAGCAAAACAAAAATTCACTCAATCTAAAGATTATACCCAACCCGGCAAACAGCAGTACAACCATCACTTATAATCTTTCCCAGCCCTCTGATGTAAAAATCCAGGTTTTTGATGTCTCCGGCAGATTGGTTCAAACCCTGTTAGAGGAACAACAAAACGCTGGACAACAAGAGGTTTACTGGAGCGTGGAAGACCTGTTTTCCGGCGTTTATTTTTATACCATAAAAACCAATGAGGGCAGTGTAACCAGGAGGTGTGTGGTGGAATAATTGCGGGTTGAAGGGTGCGTAATGTAAA
>CAYMLS010000300.1:0-6480 GCA_964390665.1 uncultured Bacteroidales bacterium
CCGTCTATTTGCGGGATAGTACTGTTTTATGCCGTTGTACTACTTCCTGGCACACATAAGAGCAGTAGCGGATTTCAAGGCGAATACTTTTCCGCCAGCACCAAAGCTTATTAAATGCACAGACTTTAGATTTAGCAGTTTACCCGCTATTGCTCTTATACAATGTTGTATGCCCGTGCTTTCTTTTCGTCCGTGCGTTAGGGCAGCCATACTCTTTGACAAGTTTTGTCTCGTGCGGATATCTTTTGAGCGACTTGACAATGTGTATGGTTGCGAAGCGAGGGGTTTACCAAAACATATATTTTCCACTCTTTTCCTCCCCCAATAATTTTTCATTTTCAAAGTCCATTCCTTTATGATATTGTTTATCAAAAACTGCTGGCAAATCAGGTGTCGTTACAATCATGTCAGAATTCTCAATTGTCTTTTCATCTGGATAAAATCTATTTATTATACCATGGTCAGACACAAAAGACATTAGAGGTTTTCTTTCCTCGAACATATCCATCATCATTGCTGGCATATGAGGGGCAGGCACAATAGGCATTTTTGTGTACGCCTCCCAATTAGGCCGCAATGTTCCTTTGGGAGAAGAGAAACCTTGGAAATTTCTTTGCACTAGTGCGTCTAAATTTTCATAAAATTTGAGGAAATGACTAGTTTTTAAACCTGTTTCGGCCTCAATCAAAGCATCAAGTTTCGCATATAAGTTTTTAACCCAATTAATTGTTTGCTCTTCGTAATTTAATGGACCCTGATTAAAATAAGATAAGAAAGAAGGCATTGCAACTTGCCGAACTCTTTTCCATTCTTCTGTTATTTCTTCTGCTGTTTCAGGAATGAATATCTTATCATACTCAAGTTCAATTTCATTTAAAACTGAAATTATTTTATCCCATTCTTCATGTGAATATTGAATCTCAATTCCTTTTGATGGCTCAGAAGAAACTAGAAGGCCTCCTAACTAGAAGGCCTCCTAAATAAAACAACTGCCTCATTGGAGAAGATAATTTACCTAATTGGTCTTGAGCACGATTGCCAGCAATGGCTTTCATTAATCCTGATAAATTCCCTAAAAACCATTGTGTGTCATATATAGATACAAGGTCTTTAATCTCTTGTGATTTTGTTTCTAAACTCATATTTCAATGTGCTTGAACTTGCGTTGGCATTTATTCTATTTCAGTTTAATTCTTTTCGTTTCTGTGTCATATTCGTAATTCACGATATTTTCATTTAAAATCAGTTGGATGGTTTCTTCGATTACCTCAAAAGGAACTACAAACCATTCTCTAGGATTTAGTCTTTGTCCTTTTTCGTTAAACAAGTCAATGTCTAAACAAGCATTGGCAAAAAATCTATGCAAAAGACCTTCTAATTTGTCCGCATTTCTATTGTAAACTTTGTAAGTCGCTATTTTTTTGACGTTTGCAAACAAATATGTCGCTTCGTTTTTAGCGTTCTTTATTCTATCCTCAACTGAACCACTTGCGAAACCGATTTTGTATAAGTCCTTAATTCCTGCTAGTTCTTTTTTAGTAGATTTTGTTTTCAAAACGTAAATCCAACCAGATTGGACATCTTCTTCATTTACAAGCCCTGAATTAACGAATAAGTCTTGTTCAATTTTGTCATAGGTATTGGTTATCATTTTACCATTACCGTTATAGAGTGTTTTGCTTAAGGAACGATAGTACATGTTACTTAATGTGCCATTTTCAAAAATGATTCTTGTTCGACCATCTTTTCTATTTAGCGTACTTTCTTTAAGATTTTCTTGCTCTCTTTTCAAGTTTGCTCTTTCTAAAAAAAGCATAATCCCATCAGCAATGTAAAATTGTCCTTCTTTTAAATGTTTCTCAACATCTTTAAACGGCTTTATCTTTCGTTTTCCTTCCTTAATTTCTTTATGGACCTGCAAGAACATTTTCTCATACTTCTCAAAGTCTTTTTCCTTCATTGGTTTTCTTTGATCGACAAAATCAGTTTCTGCCCGGTTTTCTGGTCTTGGTGTATGTTTGAATTTGAAAATGTCTAAATCTTTGTCAGGTTCTAATAAACCCAAATCATCATCATTCAGAATATCGTCGATGGATTGTTTTTCCATTTCTACATGACCTAATAAATTGTGCCTGTCAAAAGGTTTAAGGATTTTTTTCTGCTCTTCATTTTCTCGGAAGTTTATGAGTTTCGCTAACAATCCATATTCAGACATACTGGATTTATTAGGTTCTCTGTCGTTTTTGTCAATAAATACATTGATTTCTTCAAATGAATCAATCAGCCTTTCTTCATCTGTTTTCACAGTTGAAGTTTTGACTTTAGAATCTAATAATCCAAAATCATCATCATTAAAAATGTCGTCTATTGTTAGTTTTTTCTTAGCCATTTTCTAGTGCTTTTTTACGTTTCAACTCTCTCAAAAACACTAAAGCTTCTGCCATTCTTTTTTCTTTGTGGTCAAATGCCTGGATACTTGGTTGCTCGCCTTTATTGTTTTTTACCCATTCTTTAATCTTTGGCCATAACAAAATGGCTTCTTCTTCGGTCATTTCAATTTTGGTTGACTGAATGTGCTCGTCAATCAATTTTAAAACCTGTGTGGTTACAGATTTGGATAGGATTTCAAAAGCCTTTTGAAATGGATTCACTTGGTCAATCAAGTCAATATGAATATCATCTATATTCACGAAGCTTCCTGCCATCCTGATAAATTTTTTGCCACCTTGTTCCTCAATCGTACTGTTCTTAATAACAGAGTCAACTACAACGTGTTGTCTTACTGTTTCCACATCTTCTTCTTTCAAATCGGGATAAACTTCACGAATGATTTTAGGAATTAAAACAGTATTGATAACCTCTGGTTCAATATTGCCCGGCATTGCCTTGAGCATTTGAGGGTCTTGTAAGATTTTAGCCTTCAAATCATTCAAATCAGTATCAATAATGTCTTGGGCTCTTTGCGAAGTAGGCAATTTGAAACCTCTTATTTTAATGGTTTTATCGTTCTCTTCTTCATCTTCATCCTCATCATCTTCATCTTTTTTGATTTTGAATTTGAAGTTTGGAGCCAACACTTGCTCCATTAATAAAGAAGCTGTAATTGCTTTCAGCATATTGTTGACAGACAATTTTACTTCTGTATCTTCTGCATCTGGTTGAGCAATGAGATTGGTGAATTGAGCATGAGTCTTATTATTGCTATCTCTTGTAGCTCTACCGATTATCTGAATAATTTCCGTTAGCGAACCTCTGTAACCAATAGTTAATGCGTGTTGACAATAAGGCCAATCAAAACCTTCTTTAGCCATACCGAGGGCAATGATGATATCAATGTCATCTGCTGATTTTACAGTGCGTAAATAGGCACTGATTTTATCCCTTGACTTTTGATTATCATTAACCAAATCGGCAACTTTTAAAATCTTACCTGTCTTTTGGCTTTTAATGTGTAAAACACCTGTTGTTTCATCTTGATACTCCAGGTCACCCAGAACGTCTATGATGTGATTGACTTCTTCGTATTTCTCTTTGGAAGATTCTGCTGAATTAATACTTGGAATGTGGATGATGGTCTTTTGATTTTCATCTAAAATCTCTGCCAAAGCCGACATTTCTTTTTCAGGATGTTTCTTGAAATACTTCCCAGTGTAAAAATGATAGCCTATTCCCAAGGACTTTAAAAACTCATAGCCGTTCAACTGTTGGTAGTAGGTATAAGTTACTTTAGTAAATTTGGCTTCATCTTCTGGCATTAATACAGGAATGCTATCACCTCTAAAATAAGAACCCGTCATAGCTACAATATGAGCGTTTGAATTGTGCATAATGCTTTTTAATACCTGTCCTAAAATATTGTCGCCTTCGGCTGAAACGTGGTGAAATTCATCAATCGCCACTAAAGTATCATCCAACTTTTTCGCGTCTAAATCATCAAAGGCAAAACGCAAAGTGGCGTGGGTACAAACCAAAATTTGTTCATCAGAATCCAGAAAGTTTAAGAAAGCAATTACTTTGCTTTTTTCCTCGCCTGGCGCACAGAGGTTGTATTTTGGGTTTGGATGCCAATCGGCAAAAAATCCAAACTTTTTGAGTTCAGTTGAGCCAAAAGATGCACCAATAGATTTCTCAGGAACAGCAACTATTACTTTTTTTATGCCTTGATTTTTCAATTTATCTAAAGCAATAAACATCAAAGCTCTCGATTTACCTGATGCAGGTGGTGCTTTCAATAATAAATATTGTGCGGTTCTGCCTTCGTATGCCTTTTCTTGCATTTCGCGCATACCAAGTTCATTGGTGCTTTTGCTTTTTCCTGTTTGGTTGTATTCTACCTGTATTAAATTTGGCATAGTTTAATTTTATGAATATCTAAAGTTCGTCTAAATTATTTTAAAATAGATGGCTCTATGTTGTTTATTTTTAGCAATTTAAACCTGCATATTCATCTAAGATTCGTCTAAAAGTTCGTCTAAAAATGTCTAAGTTATTTTGGTTTAGACATTTTCCAAACCTTACCATCAGGAACTATTTCCCCTTGTTTTCTCAACGTTTGAAGGTTATTCTTAATCTTATTTTTCTTTTGCTCAATGTCTAAAACATCAGGAAGTTTATCTAACAAAATTTGTTCGAAATCCGATTTTCTTCCTTCTTTAAATTTTCTCAAATAATCAAGGATTATCTTTTGACAATAAGCATCATCAATACCTCTCTGTTTGATGTAATCTGCTTTTTCGCCTGTAACGTTAGCCACCGAAGATGAAATATGATAATTTGGCTTTCTGCCTTCAATCAAGTTTTTGAACTTCAGTTGTCGAGTCTCATCATCAGTAATTGATTTGTTTTTAGCCACTTTATCCAACAACATAATCTCCTGTAAACTCAGTTCTTTTAACTCCGCTAATTTTCGTGCATAATTGACATCAACAACTTTTCCGGTAATTTGAACAGTGATTTTTTCGTTCTTAAAGTCATAATCTGGTAATGGGAAGTACTTGTTTTTCTGAATAACGAACATTTTTTTGATACCACTACCAATCGTGTCAATCATGTTAAGGTTAACCATAGCATTTACCAAAAAAGGGTTTCGATAATTGGTTTCGGGTGCATCTGCTTCAATTACTTTTTCAATGCTCTCTGGAATAAAAGTTCCTGAATTTGCAAAGGTTAACCTACCGTCTTCATGTTCCACCACATTTATTTTACCACCTAAGGTGTAATCTTGATGGGCTATGCAGTTGTTTAACGCCTCTCGGATAATGTAAGGGTCATACTGGTCCACTTCATCGGGAAACAAGGTGCCGTCTTTAATATATCTGTATTTCAGGTTTCTGATTTTTGCTTTTACATTCTGTACTTCCAACAACAAAGGGCAGGTAAAATGTTCGTAATCTTTTTCAATATTATCTCTATCTTTTAATATCCATGAAATCTTTGCAGTTGTCGGAGAAATAAAATGTTCAGATTCGGGCTTACCTAATAAGAGAATGGCTGTATTTGTAATTTTTCCATTAATACAAACTTTTGCCTTGTTTAAAAAAGTAGCATCATCCCACTTAGCTATTTCCTCTTTTAATTTAGCATTTTTTTCAGTGAATTGTTTCCGAGCCATATTGATAGCCTCTGATGATAAATCATCTAAACTGGCGTGTTCAATGATTTGTACCGACCAATCTTCTTTTTGTGTTTGAGATTGTATTTTTTTTAGTTCATAATCGTTCAGTCCGCCTAGACTTTCTCCATCCCTTCCATATCTGTGTCCTTTCCAAGACACTGCTGTACCCTGTGGTGCAGCCGGTATTTCTAAAAGCAAAACATCCAATCCCTGATAATTAACTCTATGCACATCAATAAAGGATAGTTTGGGACTAGTATGGTTGGCCATTTCTGCTTTGTACTCGTTAATTTGATTATCATTAATGTTTGTGCCAACAACAGTTTTATCATTTTTTACACCAAGTACCAACCATGCATTTAACTTGCCTTTTAGGTTTGCTTCATTGCTTAAGGCAGAGAAGTACCGACCCAGTTTATCTTTGTCATATTGGTTCTTCGCTTCTTTAAATTCTACCACTTCGTTTTCGGCAGTTAGCGACAATAATTTATTTAAAACGTCAATCATTTCTTCTTGGTTTTACGAGTTTTCTTCTGCTTCGCAAACAACGTATCCTTCAGCAACATCTCCTCATACATTTTAAACAAATACTCCAAACGCTCGGTATCGTTTTTAAAAGGTTGCAAACGGTAACATTGCTCTATGGCTGTATCGAGTTCTTGATGGGCTTGTAGCAACCCTTTGGGCATGGTGGTTGGATTATACAAAGTTGCCATTATTTTGCTCGGGTGTTTGGCCCGCTCATCCAAAATGTCAAACACATAAAGGTTTAAATTTTCCTTTTGCTTGGTAGTGATGTCTGGAAAAGGGAAGGTGTTGTAGCAAAGTTTTGCAGAATACCTGTAATCAGTTTTTAATTTTCCTCC
>CAYMLS010000301.1:0-6420 GCA_964390665.1 uncultured Bacteroidales bacterium
AGTCTTTGCAAGAAAACGTCAAATACTGCGTTATTCTCGTTTTTGAATCAGTCATCTCGTTAATTTTAACGAGACTCCTTGGATTCATCTCGTTGAAAAAACGAGACGAAAGCCTTGTCTTTGACGATTTCTTATCAAAGACACAAAAAGTAGGAGTTTTCTTGCTGACACTATTTACAACATATCATGAATACTTTCAAAGATGGAAATTCACTACAAAAGATCATCCATCTCTTAAAATATTATTTGTTACAAAAACGAGAAAAGTAAAATGAAATCATTACCCAAGCATTATTCATCGCAGGAAACAGAGAAGAAATGGTATGACTACTGGATGGAAAAAGGATTTTTCCATTCCACACCCGATGATCGTGAACCTTACACCATTACCATCCCACCTCCCAATGTAACAGGTGTGTTGCATATGGGGCATATGCTCAACAATACGATTCAGGATGTTTTGGTGAGAAGGGCAAGAATGCAGGGTAAAAATGCGTGCTGGGTTCCGGGAACCGACCATGCTTCTATTGCAACAGAGGCTAAG
Organism: uncultured Bacteroidales bacterium; assembly: GCA_964390665.1. Lineage (GTDB taxonomy): Bacteria > Bacteroidota > Bacteroidia > Bacteroidales > UBA7960 > SKVR01. The sequence continues at coordinate 545 of CAYMLS010000301.1, forward strand.
GTAGTTGCTAAATTAAAGGCAGAGGGCATTGATAAAAACAAACTCAGCCGTGACGAATTTCTCGATCATGCCTGGGAGTGGAAAGAAAAACATGGCGGTATTATTTTGGAGCAGCTGAAAAAACTAGGTGCTTCATGCGACTGGGACCGAACTGCCTTTACCATGGATGAAGCGCTCTCAGAATCGGTTATCAAAGTATTTGTTGACCTGTACAACAAAGGTCTGATATACAGAGGTGTAAGAATGGTTAACTGGGATCCACGGGCGCTTACTGCACTCAGCGATGAAGAGGTGGTTTACAAAGAGGTAAATTCTAAATTCTATTACCTGAGGTATGCTATTGAGGGTTCAGAAAATGAGTATGTTACCATAGCCACCACCCGACCCGAAACAATTCTGGGGGACACCGCTGTTTGTGTACATCCCGAAGATGAAAGGTATCAGCACCTGAAGGGTAAGAAAGCACTGGTTCCCCTGCTCAACCGTCCGGTGCCATTTATTTTTGATGAATATGTAGACCGTGAATTTGGTACGGGTGCACTCAAGGTTACCCCTGCGCATGATATCAATGACTACAACCTCGGGATCAAACACAATCTTCCTGTTATCGATATTTTTAATGACAATGGCACACTCAGTGAAAAGGCAGAACTTTATATTGGTGAAGACCGGTTTGCCGTAAGGAAAAAAATTGCTGCCCAACTGGAGAAAGAAGGACACCTGGTAAAAACAGAAGATCTGGTAAACAAAGTAGGTTTTTCGGAGAGAACCGATGAGGTGATCGAACCCAAATTATCTCTTCAGTGGTTTATGAAGATGGAAGAAATGGCCAAACCTGCCCTGGAGGTAGTCATGAATGACACCATCAGGTTTTATCCTCCACGCATGAAAAATATTTACCGGCATTGGATGGAAAATGTTCGCGACTGGTGTATCAGCCGGCAACTTTGGTGGGGGCACCGAATTCCTGCTTATTATCTGCCGGACGGCAATTTTGTAGTTGCCCCAAACCAGGCAGAAGCACTTGCCATTGCCAACGCCAAATACAATAAGGATTACCAGGCAGATGATCTGAAGCAGGACAATGACGTATTGGATACCTGGTTTAGTTCATGGTTGTGGCCTATCTCTGTTTTTGATGGTATCCGCCATCCCGAAAACAAAGATATTCAGTATTATTATCCCACCAATGATATGGTAACGGCTCCTGAAATACTCTTTTTCTGGGTGGCACGCATGATCATGTCGGGGCTGGAATACAGAAAAGAGATCCCTTTCAGAAATGTGTATCTGCATGGTATTGTAAGAGATGCTCAGGGACGGAAAATGTCGAAATCATTGGGCAATTCTCCGGATCCACTGGGGTTGATAGACAAATACGGTGCTGATGGCGTAAGGGTCGGTATGCTTTTTTCGGCGCCTGCCGGCAACGATTTGTTGTTTGATGAAGGTCTCTGTGAACAGGGGCGAAATTTCTGTAACAAGATATGGAATGCTTTTCGTCTTACCCAGGGATGGGAAGTAGATCACACGCTCGAACAACCAGACAGTAGTAAAATTGCGGCACAATGGTTTGATTCGAAACTGCAAAAATCACTTGCCGAACTGGAAGATCATTTTTCCAAATTCCGTATGGCTGATGCGCTTATGCTTGTTTACAAACTTATTTGGGATGATTTCTGCTCGTGGTACCTTGAAATGGTAAAACCCGCCTACCAGCAACCCATCGACACAAAAAGTTATGAAGTATCCATCAGTTTCTTTGAAAAATTACTAAAGGTTCTGCATCCGTTCATGCCCTTTATCTCCGAAGAGATCTACCAGCATATACGTACAGAGGATTCATTGGAAAGCATTATGATAGAACGGTTTCCGGTGATTTCCGGTTATGATGAAGCGCTGCTGGAAAAATTTGACTTTGCTGCCCAGGTGATCATGTCCATCAGAAATATGCGGCAGGAAAAAAACATTCCGCAAAAAGAACCTTTGCATTTGTTGGTGAAAAAAAACAACAAAGATAAAGCAGATACCCTTTTTGATGATTTGATCGTTAAACTTTGTAATCTTGATGGAATTGAATACATAACAGAAAAACCCGAAGGTGCATTCAACTTTATTATCAAAACCACTGAGTTTTACATTCCTGTAAATGAGCGCATTGATGTGGAAGCGGAAACAGAGAAACTGCAACAGGAAATTAACTACCAAAAAGGGTTTTTAAGTGCTGTAATGAAAAAACTCAGCAATGAAAAGTTTGTAAACAATGCCCCTGCAAAAGTTGTGGAAATAGAGAAGAAAAAGCAGGCAGATGCTGAAAGCAAAATAAAAGTGCTGGAAGAGCAGATCAACAGTTTAAAGAAAAACTAACCTTTGCAGAAAAGCGGATTAAACCGGTTTTTTCTGTATTTGGCCCGGAACAATGAAAGACTGTTGTCGCGCACACAGATGATTATTGCACACTTTCATGGGAAGTTGGCAATAATGGTTGTGCGTTATCCCATCCTGTAATAATAACAGAGAAGGTATCGGAATGATTGAATCAAAGACAGAAAGATGATTTATCTCTTGAGCAGTTTTTCGGTTAAAAAGTCACCTTTGGGAGTCGTCATTTTTACAACATACATTGCATCGGGTAAGTGAGATATGTCTATTCTTCCAGATACCTCTCCTGCACTTTCAAAAACCAGTTTTCCATTGAGATCATAAATTTTCAGATCTTCTATCACTTCTGTTTGCATGATCCGGATGTACTCAACAGCCGGATTGGGAGAAAGTATCTGACGAGTTTCGTTGTTGAGGTTTGAAATACTAACAGGCTCTCCCAATTGCACATCAAGAAAAACAGACTCGTAATTTTCAACCACAACGTTATCGATGATCTTATGGGGATATCCTTCAGCAGCAACCCTTACCGTATATTCTCCTGCAAGTACAGGGCGATAGAAATTACCTGAAAAGGCAGAGGAGTATACCTGCGAATTGTCTTTATCGTGACCGACCAAAACAATCTCTGCCTCAACGGGCTCTTGTGTGTTGATGTCTGTTACCCTGCCCTGTATCCCATACAAACTTTGCTTCATATAATTGATCAGCGACCTGAAATTATAATCCCAGTGGCTGGGCAGCAATGCAGTGGGTAGCAATTTTGTGTTGGATATTTCCAGTGTAAATTCCCTTTGTTGTTTGTAATAATTGGCGTAATCCTGTCTGCTTCCATAAACCACATACCAGTCGCCACCATGTGTTACACCATTAAAAAAGGATGACCCCTGTGGATCCATATAATTGGGAGGACTGAAAAACCTTGCTGTATCGGCATATTCATGCATAACAAGGTTCCACCAGTCATGATCGGCATGTTTTTTAACATCGGAGGGCCAGCTATCCCAGGGATAATTGACACATTCAATACCTCCGTGCATATTGGCGGACATAATAAAGTGGTGATTATCCATCACCTCCATCATACCTTCGGTTTCATCCTGGATTGCGCCCTGTGAGTTACCAACAGCGGCCGGATAATTTCTGTTGAGGTCTATACCAAAAGAATTGAAACGGGTTGCCCCATATACCGTGCTGTTGTCATTGGTATAAGTTCCGTCAGGGTTTTCGAGGGGGCATATCCATATTTCCAGATGATCAAGCAAATGAGTTACTTCATCATCAATACCATAATTGTTTAACAGGTAATGAATAAGTCTTAAGCTAAGGTTAAACCCGGTAGTTTCGTCGCCATGCATGGTAGAAGAATACATAAACCCCGGTTTTTCATTTTCAGCATTGATGTTGGAAGTGATGCGGCCAAAAATAAGTTTTCTTCCGGTGGAAAGGGTTTTCACCTCTGTTTTTTGGTACAGGTCAGGAAAAACATCCTCAAACTGTTGCATCATGCTTTCATACGCCTCATAGGTTGGATAGAAGTCCCATTCGTTGAGCTGGGTAATATCTATATCATCCAGCATATTGTAATCATTCTTTTCAAATTGCTGTCCGGGAGACTTTTCAAAACGAAAGGAAGGCAATGATTTCTTGAGGTATTGAAACCCCTCCTGGTTGGCATAAACAAAAATTCGCTGATCCTTAAAATCCTGGTAATCTACAAATACCCCCTCTGGGGCATGAAAGATAATATCTGATTGGCTTGAAGGGAAGCTAAGATAAAACTGGTTTATCTTAGTTGCATCAGAATTTTTATTTGCAATATTTTGACTCCATAAAGAAAGTGTAGCAAACAAAAGGATGGCAAGAGTAGCTGATCTGAATTTGGTGAAACGGTGTAACATGCAATATTTTCAGGTAAATATGATGGTTTAATGTAATCAGGATTGAAGTTTTTCGTGAAGCAGGTTGATCTGATTGTACAACCCTTTGTTGATCTTTGCCAGTGGCAGGCGCAGGTAATTTTTCGCCAGGCCTTTGATCTCAAGTAGTGCTTTTACACCAGAAGGACTGCCATCGGCATAGATCGATTCAATTATATCAAAAAGTTTGAAGTGAATGTTGCGGGCAGCCTGATAATTATTATCCAGGCAATGAGAAACCATTTGAGAGAACTCTTTGGGGAAAGCATTGGCAATTACTGAAATAACCCCATCACCTCCAATGGCCATAAAAGGTAATGTAAGGGCATCGTCACCCGATATTACAAGGAAATCATCCGGTTTTCCATTGATGATGCGTGAAACCTGCGAAAGATTTCCGGAAGCTTCTTTGATGGCAATTACGTTTTTCAGTTCATGGGCAATACGTAAAGTAGTATCGGCATCTATGTCGGAACCGGTTCGGCCTGGCACATTATAAATAATAACCGGTACGGGTGATTGTCCGGCAATGCTTTTATAATGGTTAAAAATACCTTTGGGTTGGGGTTTGTTGTAATATGGGCTTACCGATAAAATGGCAGAAATACCAGTGAAATCAGTACTTTTGATATCTTTTACAACTTGCCGGGTATTGTTGCCACCCATACCCACAACAACAGGTACACGGTCATCAACGATCTCGATCCCAAAATTGATCACCGCATTTTTTTCATCCTGGTTAAGTGTAACCGATTCACCGGTTGTACCCAGAAATACGATATAATTTACGCCGCCATTTATCTGGTATTCTATGAGATTTTCAAAGGATTTAAAATCAATGCTTCCTTCCCTGTGAAAGGGCGTTACAATCGCAACTCCGGTTCCTCTGAATTTATTTATTTCATTTTCACGCATTGTTGATCATTTTTAAATAGTACATAGTTTGATTGATTGCTTCATCAATAGGCGCATCTTCCCTGAGTTCCAGCATAAGATCAAAAAGATCGACATATTTTTGATGAAAGCGCCCCACCTTCAGTGGTGCATCCGATAAAGCTGCTATAAATTTTAAATGGAAAAAATCTGCATTGCTCAGGTCAATGATCACGTCATATTTTTGTGATAAAAAATCCTTGATACCTTGTGATTGCGGTTGATAGTTGAGAGCAAAAGCCTTTTTGTTACAAAACTCGAAAGTGAGTTTGGGGAAACTGTATTCAGGCATTTTTTTCTGATCTACAAAACCCAGGGTTTTTACTTTTTTCTGGTCTTGTTGCAGATCTTTTACCAGCAATGTAATACGTTTGTAGTTTTCTTCTGTAGAAGCATCATATAAAATTCCGAAATTTGTACATTGTTTATATCCGGCAATTTTTTTGTTTCTACGCACTTTCCTGAGGGTCTTTGCCAGAAACCACATTCGTATTTTTTCCCTGATCTGCTCGTATAGTTTCACCAATTTATGCTTTTCGGGTTTATATATAGTTAATATTGTTTTTTATCTGTATAGTATCTGATTAATTCGGTTCTCGTTTTTTCAACGAGAGAGCTCGCCAACACGCTGACTGCATGTTT
>CAYMLS010000302.1:0-6415 GCA_964390665.1 uncultured Bacteroidales bacterium
AAAACAAAATTTACACGAATGTCTAAAAACAAGTTTTTAGACTGTACTCATATCTCTAAACCAAAAACCATTCTGAACTTTTCTGAATGGTTTTTTTGTATGGCAGGTCTTTTATAACTCTACGCCCTTTCGGTAAGTTTTCTGATGGCTGATGATCTCCTGATCATGGTCTTCATAAAAAAACCACTTCCCTTCCTCTTTGCCGTTTTCATAGGTTCCCCTTTTTTTCAGGTTGCCTGATTCATAATAATATTGCCATTCTCCCTCTGGAAGTCCGTTATGGTATTCCCCTGTTTGTTTCAGGTGGCCGTTGGGATAATACACTTTCCATATGCCTTCCAGTTGGTCATTTTCAAATGCTCCTGTGGTATAGGTCTGCCCGTTGTCATGCCAGGTTTGCCATGTCCCCTCTTTTTTGTTTTGAATGTATTTTCCTTCATTGCTTTTTTGTCCTTCGGGATGAAATTCGGTATACAGACCATGCAATTTCCCGTGTTCATAATTCGCCTCCGACATTTTGCTTCCTTCGGGGTGAAAGGAGATATATTTGCCATCTAGTTTACCTTCCTTATAATACCCTGTTCTTTTGAGGTTTCCGTTTTTGTAATATACATTCAGGGTATCGCTGAAAACGCCGTGTGTCTTTTTCCCCTGATAGTGTATCGCACCATTGTCATGATATTCTTCCCATGAACCGTGTTCTGTGCCGTTTTTTAATTCTGTTTTCCTGTAAAGGGTGCCGTCCTCAAAATACAAAAAGGCAAACCCTGCAGCAATGCCATTTTCAAACCAGGTTTTGCTTTCTATCTGCTCGTCGGGGAAAAATGTATGAAAGAAACCATCAAGATTGCCATTTCTGTAATATCCTTTTTGCAACAGATTTCCGGATGGATAATATGCGGTAATTTCTCCTTGTCTCATCCCATTATCAAAACCGATGATTTGATGAAGTTCACCGGAGGTATAAAAAGTGCTCCAGGTGCCCTGGGGCAAATTGTTTTGAAACTGTCCCTGTTGTCTTTTGTTCCCGTTGTGAAAAAAATAAACATAGCCACCTTGCTTCACCGTATCGCCCTGCTTATTTAAAAATGCCTGATAGCGTTCTTTGGTCTTTCCGTTTTCGTAGGAAATGTCAACGGTAAATATTTCCTGACCCTGGGCGGAGAAGGCGAGAAGCAACAGCAGACAACTCTGCAGTATTTTTGTATGCGTGTGAGGAAAAAAGCTAAAACTGTTATTCAACATTGATAACTATTTGGGTGCCTTTGAGCGATGTGCTGCCAGTGAAATCAATGATGGCTGCAAGGGAGTATTCTCCCGCAGGCAATTCATTTTCAGGAAACGATAGCTGAACCGTACGAACCGATTGGGGGTAAACCTTGATTTCGGTGGTTCTGAACCTGTGCTCTTCTGCTGTTTCCATGTGGGAAGCGATCAGAAACACTTTGCAGTTGGTGATCTGGTCCCCTACGTTTTCAATATTTACTGAAAACATTCTTTCACCGGATTGTGTGCTTTCAATTTCCTGTAGTTTGTTGATTTCCAATCGGTGCGATTCTGATGTCATTGGGTTGTAGTTCAGGTAGATGTCGATCCGACCCAATAAACTCAGACCCGTTTGTACTTCCTGGTCGGCAGAAAAAGCGGTTTGCTCAACCGAACTGGTAAAACTTAAAATTCCCCATTTGGCACTGTAATCTTCTGAAGGGGATTGCAGGTTGATCTGTACTGTTCCCGATTGGTTGGGCTGCAATTCCAGAAATGTGGGATTCAGATTTACCCAATTGGAAATGCTGTTTCTTGTTGAACCGGCAGGAAGTGTTTCAATATCACCTTCCCTGTTCACCAAAAAATCATACATGCGAAGTGTGATGGTTTCTTTTTTGTTCCCGTGGTTTTTAACCGTTACCGTGCGTGATTGTCCTTCTCCGGGCTGCGCATTAAAATTGATTCGGGCGGGTGCAACTTCAAAATCCTGCCCAAAAGAAGGGCGCAATAACAAAAACAGGAAAATAAAAAGCAGGTATTTCTTATATGTTGATAAAAAAACAAGGGAAAATGTTGTTTTTTGCATGGGTTTTACGATAAGTGTTGAAAAGTTAATCGGGTTTGTTTGGTTTTTACGAACAAAATCAAATGTTTGTTTCATCTGTTAATAATTTGATTAAAGCGGTCCCCGTTCTTTTCTTACGGGGGAGCTCGCTAAAACTCTGACTACATGCTTTACATTGCCACGAATTATAATCATGTGCGTGTGTGTCAAAATGTTTGTCATGCTCGGTTCATCTGATTATAATTTGATTAAACAGGTTCTCGTTTTTTCCGACGAGAGAGCTCGCTAACATACTGCCTGCCTGTTTTACCGTGCTGCTAATTATAATCATGCGCGTGTGTGAAAAAATTTGTCATGGCTCGGTTCATCGCATGTTGCCGGACCATGTTTTACAAGTACAAAAATAGATAAAAAACGGGTTCTCAAAACATCATCATTATGGACACCTCATTCAGTAATTAGTGCTTGCAAGAAAACGCCAATTGCTGCGTTGGGCTCGCCTTCAAAACAGTCGATTACGAAAAGTAAACTCCTGTTTTTCAGTCATCGCCCGCCTTGCACTTGACGCTTTCTTTATCAAGCACAGATAAAATCGTGGGTTTTCTTGCTGACACTAATTATTACTTATCATCCGATTTGTATAAAATTTAATTGTAAATTTGTTTATTGTCAATGCAAATATATATTTGAAAGGCACTTTCTGCATCATATGCAAGGTTTGTTGGCATTGTATGGTGGATAAACTTATCCATTGGTGTTTTTATTTTTCACTAACAATGTTTTTCAAATCATTTTTATTCTGAATTAAAAATGCAATCGATTGGATTTTGAGTAGTTCTGACCGTCATCTTTTTTTTGAAATATTCTCTTTTCCAGGCAAGGTGCCACGGAGATGGTTGTTTCTTTTTGCATGGATGAAAAGTAGGTTGGTATTGGGATGGTTGTTGATAACCGGTGCTTTTTCCATTGTGTCCGCCTCTTTTCAAAATGATGATCTGAGTCCGCGCATTCGTGAAAAAATCGAGACCAATGAAGAACTGATTCAATATTATAACAACCGACAGGAGTACGAAACAGCTATTCTTTACCTGAATCAGACGGGGTATTTGTATTGGGAAAACGGGAAGGAAAAAGAAGCTGCCGGGTATTTTATGCGTGCTGCCGAACACTATGAGCGGATACAGGACTGGGGTAACCTACGTGTGATCTACAGCAATATAGGATTGATTTACCTTGATGTGGAAGACCTTGATGGCGCCGAAACCGCTTTTGCGAAAAATCTTGAAATACAACGGCAGATCCGTGATCCTCAGGGTATATCTTCAGGTATCGTTGACCTGGCATATGTCAAAAGCTTGAAAAATGATCACCGTGAATCCATCCGCCTTTTGGAAGAGGCACTCATGATCGCACAAAGAAATGATTATGAATCGGTTGTACCCAACATTTACAAGCAGTTGTCAGATAGTTATAACCAGATCGGAAATATTGCAAAATCTGATGAGTTCCAAAGAAAATACGATGATAGCCGCGATTTTCAAAGCCAGCAATCGATCGTAGGTGAATTGCAGCAGCGCGAAGAACAAAGCCAGGTGGAAGCGCTCCGTCTGAAGGCAGAAGCCAGAGCAAGAGAACTGGAAGTGCAACTTGAGCAGATGATTTTTCAGGAAAAACAGGACTCCATTGCATTGGTGGTAAAATCAAAGGAAGACTCCCTTACCATTGCAAGGCAAAGAGATAGCCTGCAATCCATCAACATCCAAAAACTGGAAACCGACAGACAACTGCAGGAAGCAGAACTGGAGAGACAACGTGCCCTGCAGAACTTTCAAAAACTGGTTATTTATTCGGTTTTGGTGGGGCTTTTTCTGGTGCTTGTTTTGGTTGTGATCATGTATCGCAGCAACAGGGCACGACTGAAAGCCAATATTGAACTTGAAACCAAAAACAAACAAATACAACTGACCAGCGAAAAACTCAGAGAGGCATTTGTGAAAATCGAAGACCAGAATTTCCGCATCACCCAAAGCATCAGCTATGCCCGCGAAATTCAGAGAGCCTTGTTTCCCCCCCTGGAAAACATCAATCATTTTATAAAAGATTCATTTATCTTTTTTAAACCTGTTGATATGGTGAGTGGCGATTTTTACTGGTTCCGGGATTCAGGAAGCTTTTCTGAAAAAAAATCATCCCTTGTTTTGCAACATCATGAAGGAGGTTTTGAAGAATTTAGTAAAAATGGATCCGCTTTGCAAATAGAAGGTGATAAATTTCTTGTGTCGGCAGTAGATTGCACCGGACATGGTGTTCCCGGCGCTTTTATGTCGATGATCGGATACAATCTGCTCGATTCCATTACCCAAACCGGCACAACACACCCCGACAGAATACTTTCTAAATTGCACCAGGGCGTCCGGAAAATTTTAAAACAGGATGAAGGTACCAATCAGGATGGTATGGACATTTCTTTATGTGTGATCAATCCGGCAACAAAAACACTTGACTTCTCCGGAGCAAACAATCCCCTGGTTTATGTGCAGAACGGGAAAGTATCTATCATCAAAGGCGATCGGTATTCCATTGGCGGTATACAGAAAGAAGCCCACCGCTCTTTTGCCTCCCACAGAATTAGTTTTGCCGATCCTACTGCTTTTTATATTCTTACAGATGGTTTTACTGATCAGTTTGGCGGTGAAAAAGGACGAAAATTTCTGTTGAGAAACTTTAAAGGGTTGATCCAGCATATCCATACAAAACCCATGGATGAGCAGAAAAGGATCATAGAAAAAGAATTCGCTCTTTGGAAAGGCGACGAAGATCAAATAGATGATGTATTGGTTATTGGATTTAAACTCAGTTAAAACCCTTGAGAATTACCGCTCTTTCTAAGTAAAATCACCTGTTTTTTTTGAAAAAAACATGGATTGATAACCTGTTTTCCTATTTTCCGTATATTTGATTGTTGAAACGACTATTGTTTTTGAAATTTTTTTAAACCAATAAATAACCTTTTCATTTTACAAACCCCTTTACAAAACAAATGGTATATCCAAAACCATATGTCATCTGACACATTAAAACCGGATATTTCATTTGTTACCTTTTAAAAATAAATTACAGACACATGAAAAAAATTATTCTTTTAGTCCTGCTGGCAATGGTTTTGTCAGTCAATTCATTTGCACAGGGAATTGATGACAGGGCTGTGATACCCGTAGCTGTTACATTAAATTCCATTCTTCGCCTGAATGTTACCTCAGGAGGTAATATCGAATTTAACTTTAATACCCTTGATCAGTACCAGAACGGTATCTTTTCCAGTGCTGCTTATCAAACCAAATTTAATGTGGCATCCTCTGTTAACTGGGAAGTGAATATGTACTCAGAGAATAGTGAACTTATTGGTACTGATGATGCAGGGGGAGCAAATACACTTGACCTTGATAACATTGGATACCATGTGATAAGTGATGGTGCCTTACAGGATTTGGTTTTTGCCAGTAGCGATCCTGGTGCTCCTGTTGCTTTGAACAATACGCCGGGAACAGTATTGGTTGGTTATGACGGCACCAATTCCAATGCCGGAGATATCAATCAGAATTCGTTCACGATCCACTGGCGCTGCGGAACCCAGGAGGGAGGCATGAATGGAGGAAGTATATTAGGGCAAGGGGTGGCAGCAGACAGATATGCCACGAATGTATTTCTGATCCTGCAACCGGTCAATCCCTGAAGCTTTAACCCTTTTATCTGAAATCCTTCTGCTGCACGGAATTTGATAATAATTTTTCTGTTTTGCAGTTGTTTTTATAATTCCCGGTTTTGCCGGGAATTTATATATTTATTTGGTATCTTGTATTTTGTGAAAAATATAATGATAAGACCCGTTTGCCACCGATTACTGTATATCTTTTGTTTTGCCCTGCTGGTTTTTTTTAACCAAAAAAGCGAAGCACAAAACCCTTATTCACATATTTTGGTAGAGAGCGGTGGATATGTGCAAATGAACTTTAATTCACTCAAAAAATACAATGAAGGTGTAAGCTTTGAAAACTGGACGCGCCTTGCCATCACTTTTACAGATACCGATGATGCTTCGGCAGAATGGAAACTTGAATTTAAAGCCAATACCATAAATATAGATGGCGATTATGGCAATACACTGCCATTGGAGTCGATTGAGGTTCAGGTATACGATGCCGGGGGAAATAACAACCTGGGATCTTTTGTGCGATCTACTGCACAAGGCGGACATATTCTTTCGGTACCTGTTCGGAAGCGAACGGAACAAGGACATTCTTATCTCGTTTTTAAACGCAGTGCATGAGGATTCGGGATTTCCACAAATCAAAGATGTGACTG
>CAYMLS010000303.1:0-6381 GCA_964390665.1 uncultured Bacteroidales bacterium
GAGGTGGATCGCCCTGAAGGGGCAAATAAATTCAACCCAGCGGCAACGCCCTGGGCAACTGAAGACAATAGCCTTTAGCGCCCTGAAAGGGCAACTTAGAAGCACTAAACGTAAACAACTCAATATCAGCGATAAAAAAATTATAAACAGATGAAAAACAGGAGTTTACTTTTCGTAATCGACTGTTTTGAAGGCGAGCCCAACGTTTACCCACATTTCATTTTGGGCAGCAATTGGCGTTTTCTTGCAAGCACTACGTAAAAAGAAAAGGGCACTGCAGAGGATGCCCTTTTCTTTTGGAAAGTAAGTTGTTATGCAATGATATTTTTAAGAAGATTCTTTAACCGCAAGGATATAATTTTCCACTGCTTGTTTTTCTTGTTTTGAAGCATGGTTTTCCATATAATCTTTTACGATCGCAGGGGGTTCTTCATCAATTCCTACAAATATCATGGCAGCACTGTTCATACAGTATCTCAGTCCGGTGGGTTGGGGACCATCATCAAAAACGTGCCCCAGATGCGAACCGCTGCCCGAATCAACGATCTCGGTGCGGATCATTCCGAGGCTTTTGTCTTCCCGGTAAATAATAGCATCAGGAACAATGGGTTCAAAAAAACTGGGCCATCCACATCCTGAATCATATTTAGCGTCGGAAGCGAAAAGCGGCTGGCCGGTAGCAGCAGAATAATAAACACCGGCAGAAGTATTTTTATAATATTTTCCGGTAAAAGGACGCTCGGTAGCAGCATTGCGCAATACATCAAATTGCATGGGTTCAAGCATTTCTTTCCACTCTTCCTTCGAACGGGTAATGGTATATTCGCCCTTGTCATTCGGACGTGTCATCTCATGATTTGATTTCATAGTTTTCTGGTTTTGGGTAAATACACAACTGTAAAAGAATAAACTGATGGTAAAAAAAATTAAAGTTCGGATTGTCATAGTATCATAAATATTAAGAACATGTAAAAAGTACTTGCATTTTCATGCAAATAACTCAGGTTTTCTTGCTGTGCTTTTTACACAACAAATCTGACAAAACATTGTTTGGAGACCTTATTTCTTCTGTAAAAGTGGGAGATTGGGGTGAGGGTGAGGGTGAGGTTGAGGTTAAGGTTGAGGGTGAGGGTGAGGGTGAGGTTGAGGTTGGGGTTGAGGGTGAGATTGAGGGTGAGATGGAGGTTGAGGTTGGGTTTGAGGATGAGGAGGAGATTGAGATTGATGGATGTGCAAAATAAAAAAAGGCGAACCCTGAAGAGTCCGCCTTTTTATTTTCAATTGTTATCAATCAGATTGGCTATACAATCGATGAAAAAGTTACTCCAGATCAAAACGATCAAGATTCATCACTTTATTCCAGGCAGCAACAAAATCTTTCACAAATTTTTCTTTGTTGTCATCCTGTGCATACAATTCTGCATAAGACCTCAACACAGAGTTTGAACCAAACACCAGATCAATCCTGGTGGCGGTCCATTTCATCTGATTGGTTTTTCTGTCAACAATGTGGTACAAATTATCTGAAACAGGTTTCCAGGTATAACTCATATCAGTAAGGTTTACAAAGAAATCGTTTGTCAGTACCCCTTCTCTGTCTGTAAACACACCGTGTTTTGTGCCACCATGGTTTGTTCCCAATACACGCATACCTCCCACAAGAACAGTCATTTCCGGAGCGGTTAATCCCATCAGCTGTGTCCTGTCAAGCATAAGTTCTTCGGGTTGCACGACATATTCTTTTTTGACCCAGTTTCTGTAGCCATCGTGAATGGGTTCGAGATCACTGAATGATTCAGCATCGGTCATTTCGTCTGTGGCATCACCCCTTCCCGGGCTGAAAGGTACTGTGATGTTTACCCCGGCTTGTTGTGCTGCTTTTTCAACGGCGGCAGTACCTCCAAGAACGATCAGATCAGCAATACTTACCTTTTTCTCCATGCTTTGCTGTATCTCTTCCAATTTTGCCAGCACCTTTTTCAACCTTTCGGGTTCGTTTCCTTCCCAGTCTTTCTGGGGTTCAAGACGAATTCTTGCTCCGTTGGCACCTCCCCTGTAATCGGATCCTCTGAAAGTTCTTGCACTGTCCCAAGCAGTATTGATCAACTCTGTATGCGACAGACCGCTGTTGAGCAACTTGTTCTTCAGGTCTGCAATTTCAGTTTCCGACAAGGTATAGTCAACCGCCGGAACGGGATCCTGCCATATAAGATCTTCATTGGGTACATCGGGTCCGAGGTAACGGCTTCTTGGTCCCAGGTCGCGGTGCGTCAATTTAAACCATGCACGCGAAAATACTTCTGCAAAATATTCCGGGTCATTATAAAAGCGCTCCGCAATTTTCCTGTATTCGGGGTCCATCTTCAATGCCATATCGGCATCTGTCATGATCGGGTTGCGACGTACACCGGGAATATGTGCATCAAAAGGTTTATCTTCCTCCTTTATGCTTACAGGTTCCCATTGAAATGCGCCTGCAGGGCTTTTCACAGATTCCCATTCGTGATTGAGCAAAAGATGGAAATAGGTATGATTCCATCTGTCGGGTTTGCTCGACCATGCACCTTCTATTCCGCTTGTAACGGTATCTTCAGAATGTCCTTTACCTTTGGGGTTTTTCCAACCAAATCCCTGCTCTTCCACATCTGCTTCTTCCGGATCTGGTCCCAGAATCGAGGCATCACCATTTCCGTGAGTCTTACCAACGGTATGGCCACCGGCAGTCAAAGCAACGGTTTCCTCATCGTTCATGGCCATTCTTTTGAATGTAACACGCACAGCGTGGGCTGTTTTTAAGGGATCTGGAATGCCATCAACACCTTCGGGATTGACATAAATCAACCCCATTTGAACTGCAGCCAAAGGATTTTCAAGGGTTTCTTCATCCGAGTTATCGGCATACCTGTCTTTTCCCAGCCATTCCTTCTCGGCACCCCAGTATATATCCTTTTCGGGATGCCAGATATCTTCGCGACCACCTGCAAATCCAAAGGTTTTAAACCCCATGGATTCATAAGCCATGTTTCCGGCCAAAATAAACAAATCGGCCCAAGACAATTTGTTGCCATATTTTTTCTTGATGGGCCATAATAACCGGCGTGCCTTATCAAGGTTAACATTATCAGGCCAACTGTTGAGTGGAGCAAAACGCTGATTGCCGGTATTGCTTCCACCGCGTCCATCAGCAATACGATAGGTGCCGGCACTGTGCCATGCCATTCTGATCATTAAACCACCATAGTGACCCCAATCAGCCGGCCACCATTCCTGACTATCGGTCATTAACTCTTTAAGATCGTTTTTCACGGCATTTAAATCGAGTTTTTTAAACTCTTCCCGATAGTTAAAATCCTGACCCAAAGGGTTTGTTTTGGTGTCATGCTGGTGCAGAATGTCCAAATTAAGTGCATTTGGCCACCAACTCATTACGGAATTACTGGTATCCGTATTTGCCCCGTGCATTACCGGGCATTTTCCTTTTTTCGAATGATTCATATGTTATTAGTTTTAAAATAAAAATGTTTTTGTTTTGTCATCACCTTACTGCCAACAAATCCGTGAAAGGAAGCTGGTTAGGTTGTATAATTAATTTTTACTGATCATGCCACCCATCGCAGTTTCCTGTTTCTAAACCTTCCCGGGTAATTGGGTGATTACCGGTTTCTCCTCTATGCAAACATTTGCTTTCTTTATTAAAAATATTCTCCATGTATTGATATTATATTTTAAATTGATTAAACGTTCAAATGTACAAAATAAAAAATAACTTGCAGGGATGACAGGAAAAAATCGTTGGATGCTTTTATCGTTGCTTTCACAACAAGGTTTGTGCAGAGAAAAGACAGGGAGATTTTGCGAATGTTTGCAGGGTGTATTGAGGATGATGGGAAGATATAATTTGCTGTTGCTGCACATCTGTTGCCGGCAGTTTTCACTAACGGAATATGGAGTGGCAAAGGAGTAAAGGACTTTGGTGGGATTTCAAGAAAACAAATGTGTTAAAAGCGCTGTTTTGATTTTTAACGGAATTCGTGGGTAGAAAACAAATTATCATACGTCTAAGTGTCAAAATAGTTTAGTGCGTCGGTTCAAAAACGAGAATAACGCAGTATTTGACGTTTTCTTGCAAAGCCTATATAGATTTGTGGTTTTACCGCATTCTCAATAATACCTATAGAGATTTTAATTTACAGGTTTTGTTGTATCATTTTATTCTGCTCTCCGAAAATTTAAGGGGATAAAACATATTGCCTCTTATTGTTGTCTTCTTTATGGATCTGCTCATCTTTTCTCAGATTTATAGAATTACAATTTCAGGTCACTCTGTAATCTTACTATTTTACCTGAGATGATGGAGTAGTTAGGGGGAGTTATTACCTATAAAACATTGCAAAATACATAGTTAACCCGTAAGGTCTTCTCTTTTCATTACCTTACCATCCGCATATCGCCGGTTACAGGTTGAGTTCCCACACCCTTACACATGGTGCAGATGATATAGGGACTGCGGTTATCACGATCTTTTGATTGCTCGCCCGACCCATTGCATAAAGCATATTTTACAAAGGGCAATGATCCATCAAATTCTACCATTACAACACCTCGCCCATTACAAACGGTACATGGAACATAATGATCCCTGCCGTCGTGGTCTTTCGACATTTTGCCTGAGCCATCGCAGCAGGCGCATTTCAGCAAGAACTGATGTGAAATGATTTCTTCGATGATGGTCATTGAATAAGTTGCCATAATTATATTTTTTTGGTGTTCTGTTTTCGCTTTAAAGACCACCATGACTAAATCTAAGTATTTTGGTATCTGTTTGTGGCCTTAAAGTCTGGCAAGGATGACGGTTTTAACGATGGGGCATTGTCTCAGACCACTGCTTTAATCATTCAAATTCAACAACCATTTCCAGGTTGGCATCACTTTTATTTTGAAGTTTTTGATGATAAACTCATCCTCATCTTCGTCGGTAAGGATCAACCCCTCCTTAAGCTTATAGCTGGCTAATGCTTCAACCAATCCTTCAATTTCCCTCTCTCTTGTGGTTGGGTTGTAAACCGACCAACTCACCTGAATGGCCTTCACAATGCGGTTTTTCTCTTTTATCACAAAATCGCACTCATGCTTTTGCGAATGATAGTAAACTTCTTTTCCCCTGCGCTTCAGTTCAATAAAAACCAGATTCTCAAGTAACCTGCCGTTGTCTTCCGAATGATGGAAGCCCAATTCGCGAACGATCCCCAAATCGATAAAATAGATCTTCTTAGGGTTTTGTATCTGTTTTTTTACCGAAAAATCATACTTGTTTACAAGAAACAACAGATATGTGTTCTCCAGAAAGCTTAGGTAACTTTTAACCGTAGTGGCATTTTTAACGCCAATAACCTTGGTAAGACTGTTGTATGAAAACAGTTTGGATGTATTGCTGGCAAGAAAATGGACAAGTTCCAGAATTTCTTTCTCATTGGTAAGGCCGTTCCGAACCATTACATCCCTGTACAGGATACTCTCGTAAAGAGACTTAAGATACTGGCTATTCCCTGATTGCAAATAAGCAGGAAAACCACCTTTTGAGAAGTAGCGTATAAAATCGCTATGCAGTTGTACTTTTACCTCTGTGCTGAAAAATGATTTTTGAGGAATTGCCCTATCACTATAAGTCAAATATTCAGCGAAAGAAAATGGAAATAGCTCCTGCTGGTAGTAGCGACCGGTAAGGTGGGTTCCCAGCTCACGACTTAGCATTGAAGCATTTGAGCCGGTAACATAAACCTTGTTTTTATAGTCGTGCAAACGCCTTACAAAACGTTCCCAGCCGTCCACATTCTGGATCTCATCAAAATAGAAAGTACTTTGTTTTCCAAATAGTTCTATAAACACCTCGTAAAGCATTTGAAAATCGTCAGCCTTAAAGTTGACCAGGCGTTCATCGTCAAAATTGAAATAATAATCCTTCTCGGTGTTTTTTGACCTTATTTCGTGCAACAGTGTAGATTTTCCGCACCTTCTGACGCCTGAAATAACAGTAACTTCAAGACCAGAAAAGTTTGATTTCAAACGCGGCAAATCCGCCGGTCTAAAGCCAAGGCTTTGCTGGTCGGCAATAATTTGTGCTATTTCTTTTTTGCTTATCATACAGCAAAGATAGCGTGCTTCTATTTGAAATGCAAGAATAAATTCAAAACCCTCTATTTTAAATAGAAGGTTTTAATGAGAGCTATTTTAATGATGAACAAAAGTTGGTACCCTTCTATTGGTTTCTCCTCTATGCAAACATTTGCTTTCTTTATTAAAAATATTCTCCATGTATTGATATTATATTTGAGTACAGTCTAAAAACTTGTTTTTAGACATTCGTGTAAATTTTGTTTTGTT
>CAYMLS010000304.1:0-6350 GCA_964390665.1 uncultured Bacteroidales bacterium
AGCATGTAGTCAGATTTTTAGCGAGCTCCATCTGACCTATTTAATCAAATTATAAACAGATGAAACTAGTTTTTACACATCATCTGCCACATCGCCAGACTGGTTGTTCTGAAAAGTAACACCCTCCAATGTAAGTTCAGCATTGGAAATGGCCGCAATTCCCCATCCATTGCTATAACTTATAACAGCATGAGAAATAGAAAGTGAAGAATTACTGTCCACGGCAATATTAGCACTGCGGTTTTGACTGCTCCAAGATCCAATAGACAAATTACTGTTTCCGCCATACTCCACAACCACATGCTCCATGCTGTTTCTAATGTCAGAGGTACCGTAACGGATACCTTTCCAGTTTTGCCCGGCTTCCGGATTGGATCTGGTGAAAACAACCGGCATATTTTGGGTACCTGACACCTGCATATAAGCATCTTCTACACTTAGGTACATATCCTCAGCAAATTCCAATCTAGTACCCTCGGTAATGGTGAGCGGTGCTTTCACATCTATCTCACTGCTGATGTAATAAGGACTGTTTCCGTTAAGTTTTGACCATACTATCTCTTCATTAAGAGTACCGCCATATATCTCCACACCATCCACTGCATTGCCTGAAAAAGCAGAATTTTCGTCCATTACCCCGGCATTTCTTACATGTACAGAAATTGCAGAACCTGAGTTATCTGTATATTGGTTCCCTTCGTGTTCAATTAAACTGCCTCTAACAAACAACCCATAACCCTTACCATTCCTGATTTGGCTATTGAGAACAGTTAAACGGGCATCATCGTCAACACCGATATTGGTCGGGCGATTGTGGCTGCTGTAAATCCCCAGGGGCGTATTGGAGTTTCCTGCATACTCTACGACCACGTGTTGCATTACATTGCGCATGTCCGAACTTCTGACCAAAATGCCCTTCCAGTGCATACCACCGGGTATATTGGCACTGGTAAACACAATTGGTGCATCTTCTGTGCCGGTTGCTTCTATGTATCCATCAGGTGTAATAATGAAATCTTCATCTTCCTCGAATTCAATCCTTACACCTGGATCTATTGTAACTTTGCCTTTGATCTCTACACTGCCATCTACAATATAATCCGCCACCATAGGGTCATCAAAAATATTGGTAAGATACAAGTCTTCGTTAAAACTGCCGCTGAGGGTTTCTGTTCTCATATCCGGATCGTTATCGTTGATTTCATCAACAAGGTCTTCACAGGAAGAAAAAGTTAGAGAAATAAGTGCTGCTAAAATTAAGTTTAAAAAAGTTTTAAGCTTCATAGTTTATTAAATATTATGTTCCTACTCATTTGGCTTTTCGGGTTTCGCCTCGTTTTTTAACGTGGGTTCTGATCTCCACCATTAATAACCTAAGCGTTGATATTATTCATTTTAAATTCGACAATGTTTTAATCTCTATTCATTACTTACATATTCCAGGGATAAAATGGCTCAACGATCCTTATTATCCTGTTCATCGAGATGTTAAATTTTTCAAACAACCATTTAAACAACTGTCAATAAAACACTTACTAAGTTCTCTTTCCATTTACTTAGAGGTTGCAAGAAAACGCCAATTTCTACGTTGGGCTCGTCTTCAAAACATTCATCTCGTAAATTTAACGAGACTCCTGTTTTTCAATCATTTCTCACCTTGCATCTGACGCTTTCTTTATCAAGCATAGACGAAAACATGAGTTTTCTTAATACATAACAATACATACAAATCAGGAGTATTTTAAAAAACTGTACCAGTTTCTTTCCAGTAAAAACCATCCCATTAAAACACAGAATTTTTCGTTTTACGTTTTATTTTCGGGGATATTTTGCCAAAAAGGATAATAACATTTATAATTACCTTGTATTTGCCGATTGGAAAATCAATAAAAACACGAAGCGGAATGAGAAGACAAAGCAGCCAAAAACCATGTAGAAAAATAAAAGTATACAGACAATTTGGTCATATGGTCGTCCGATCACTTGGTTATAAGAAAAATGTTAATTATATATTATGGGCATAACGGCAAGGATAATGCGCGGTCGTTAGCAATAAGCAAAAAAGAACAGACAACAGAATTGACATACGATGAACCGAGTAGTGACAAAAATTTTGACACACACGTGTATGGTAAGATTTCGCAGCATGCTCAGGCATGCAGTCAGAGTATTGTTGGCGAGCACCATCTATAATTCCAATGAACCTTTTTTTAAAATATTCTGTTATCGTTTTGATAAATGACAACAGATGATTACTAACACTGAATATTTACAAAAGCAAAGGTACGTGGGCGACCCTGAAGCCGATAATCTGGTGTCCCGTCTTTTTGAGAATCAACTGGAAAAAGAGCTTTACCAGGTTCTTGGTACACCGGCAGAACTCCTTTTCTCCCTTACAGATATAAACGAAGAGCTGCTTACGTTTATCCATACAAAAAAAGAAACGCCCGATTGGTTTGATGCTGAAAAAATGGCATTGGGACAGCGGTTTTACCGCAAATACGCTTCAGAAGTCATGATGCTGCTGGGAGCTATGTCTTTGCCCTATTGTTATGCAGCCAGTCCTGGTAATAAAGCGATTTATCTGACCGGGAAAATGCGTAAGAAAACCGGTAAGCGTCTCCTGGAAACAGCGCAATACGTTATACAGTTGATGGAACCCGGATGTTTTGAACCCGGCGGAATTGCCCATCCCTACATCAATAAAACCCGGCTGGTACACGCAATGGTGCGGTACATGCTGCTCAACAAAAGTGATTGGAACATGGACTGGGGTTTACCCATCAACCAGGAAGACATGGCCGGCACCAACCTGGCATTTTCATTCACCATCATCAATGGATTGGAAAAGCAGCAATTTCCTTTTACACAAGAACAGTCAGAGGCATTTTTGCACATCTGGCGTTATATCGGATACCAGATGGATATCACCGAAGAATTGCTGGCAGATAACATGCAAGACGCGGCAACATTAGAATTTTCAATCAGGAAACGCCATTTTAAAACATCCATGGAAGGGCAGCAACTCATGCAAGACCTGCTCGAACATTACCGTGACGAGTTTCCCTGGCCAGCCGGACAGCTGGTGGAAAGTCAGATTCGGTACTTTTTAGGAGATGAAATCAGTGATATGCTAAAACTGGAAAAAAGCACCGGTAAAGATGCCCTGGTAAGGGTAATCAATAAATTAAAAAATGGCATCAACCGGCGTTTTCATGTTTCTACGTACAAGACGATGATGAAAAATCATGAAAGGTTGAAGCAAATTCACGGGTAATTAAAAAGACCCAACTCATTCCTATGTTTGATTATTCATCAAAATTCAGATTTTCGGCATTTTATGGGATCTAATAATTACCCTTTCATAACCGCCAAGGGAGTTAGTTCAACAACAATCTCCGCAAGATCTTTCTGGTTTTCCATCACCTGATGAATGTCTTTGTAAGCACCTGGTGCTTCATCTAAATCCTTTTGATGGCGGATAGCATGGATTACCCCCATATCATTTAACCTGGCAATTTCGCCTTGCAGATCTAAATCCCGCTGCGCCTGCCTCCTGCCCATTTTTCGTCCAGCCCCGTGTGAGCAGGATTTGAAACTCTCGGGATTACCTAAACCTTCTACAATATAAGACTTCGTACCTTGTGATCCGGGAATCATACCAGGTTCTCCCTCGTAGGCACGTGTTGCACCTTTTCTATGCACCAGAACATTCTCATTAAAATGATTTTCCCAGGCAGCAAAATTATGAGACTCATTGATGATCTCATCATGGGTGCAATCTCCCAAAACTTCCAAAAATGCTTCAAACATTCTTTCCATCATCAGTTTTCTGTTTGCCAGGGCATAATCCAGGCAGTAATTCATCTCTTTCAAATATTTTTTTGCTTCCGGACTTTCAATGGGCAGAAAGGCCAGTTCCTTGTCTTTGGTTACCAACGAAAAATACTTTTCATTTATCTGCTCAGCCAGGTCGTTGTAATACTTAGCCACGTTTAAACCAAGATTTCTGCTACCTGAGTGCAACATGACCCAGATGTGACCATCAGAACCTTTTTGAATCTCAATAAAATGATTACCTCCGCCAAGCGTGCCAAGTTGTTTCATGGCTTTGTCGTAATGCCTTGCGACAACAACTAACTCTTCATGCAGTTCGGGCATTAGCGATTCATCCTGCGGATCGTCATGCCAGTTAAAGCCCACGGGAATTCGCTTTCTTGCTATTCCAAGAATTTTCCTGAGCTGTTTTGCATCTAACTGCCTGAGCGAAGTTTTCATGGCACACATCCCACATCCAATATCAACGCCCACGGCATTGGGAACCACCACACCTTTCGTGGCAAGAACAGACCCGATGGGCATTCCGTACCCCTGATGGCAATCCGGCATCAAAGGAATATGCCTGAATGCAAAAGGCAGATTGGCCAAATTTTTTGCCTGGGCCAAGGCACCGCTTTCCAGATCATCCAACCATATCTTGATGGGCAGGGTTTCTGTGGATATTACTTGTTTCATGCTCACTTTTATAATTCAACAATGCCCATTATTGATCAACATTTATTACCAACAATTAAATGGATATTATACAAAAAACCCCGCCAGTTTATCTCTGGCGGAGTTTAACTTTTTTACACATTCATTGAATCTCCAGATGTGAACTTGTTAAACTAAACAATACAATGTTTATCACATCGAGCAATGAATCAGAGAAATGGTCTAGTTCACCGCAGGTGTTACAACAAACTTACGGAAGTCAATAGGACCATGATCACCCTGGATCATGATGGGACCGGGGTCGCCTTCATGGCTGTCTAGAGACCCGCCTGTTATGCCCGGGATGGGTCGGTTGGCTATAATTTCAATTCCGTTATGTACAACCGTTACATGCCTTCCAACCAATGTGATTTCATAGGTCTGCCACTCTCCTGGAGGATTTGAAGCGTTGACAGCAGGTGCAATAAATCCATAGATACCACCAATACTTAAATCATCGGCTCTTCCTTTCGAGTCTTCAATCTGAACCTCATAGCGACCACGAAGATAAATACCGCTGTTACTTCCTTCAGGGTACCTGAATTCTATACTGAGTTTAAAATCATCAAACTTCTGCTTTGAAACCAGGTTACCCCCTTTTTCGGGGTTCACCATGATACCATCCACCATTTTGAACTTATTATTATCGGGAATGATCCAGTGATCCATATTGTCGGAAAGTAAATTAACCGGAGTACCCCATACGGGTGGTTCTTCCCTGGTCAGACTGGGTGCACGAACGCCGGTGAATTGAAGTTTGTTCCCATCCAAAAGTTTATATCCGGTAAGCTTGTCATCTTCCAGACTGAATTCAAAATAGATATCATCAATATCCATCCATTGCGGAGGGATGGTAAAATGATACTTTCCTTTATCTTCATCGTAATGAACTTCTGCAATGGGTCTTGCGCTTCCTTCGTATCCCACATAATATCCCACAAGAGTAGAAAATCCAGATAATTTCACTTCCAACCATCCGGGAAAACCATCAGATGCCATCAGTCCGTGTCTGAAGATTCCGAGATTATCGATTTGATCGGGTTCCATCATGATGGTAAGATCCCATTTTCCAATCAGATCAGCATCACTTTCAACGCGTTGTGCCTGCAATGCAGAAGAAAAAACAACTGCAAAAACAGTCAGAAATAAGATAGATTTTAAATTTTTCATATTGGTTTGTAATAGAAAATGAATAATTAAATGATGTTTTTGTTTAAGATCATATACAAATCTAATTAAAAACTGAAACTGTATAACCAACAAGTATCTATTCCGGTTCTTGTTTACCTGCCAAATTTCCTTAATTTCTTACCAGCAGTTGCGGCAATCAACCAAGTGATGCAAACCCTGCGAGGTTTTGAACGCTGGTAGGATATCATTATTTTACTGAATGATAATTGGAAATTTTTATGATGACTGGATATTGCGGACGAAACCGCCCCCTCTGACCAAAGATTCAAGGACAACAAAAATCATCTGCCATTCCGGCATATGCTGCCCCTCTAATGGCAAAATAAGTCAATGATTTCCGGATCATGTTGACCCCTTGCTTCATATATTCCGGAACATATTGACCCTTATCGTTTAACTAACAGTTTCGGATTTCTTAGCGAATAAAAATACACCAAAACCGGGAACGTTTAAAAAACTTCGCCGGTTTCTTTTCAGTAAAACCACCCATTTATACAGTGTTTCTAAACCCCATCCCCCCCCTAAAAACAAAAGGATTGAAACATATTGTTCCAATCCTTCTTTTTATGTTGAGGTTTCGAGCGGATTCGAACCGCTGTAAAAGGTTTTGCAGACCTCCGCCTAGC
>CAYMLS010000305.1:0-1685 GCA_964390665.1 uncultured Bacteroidales bacterium
GCATGATTAGATTTCGCGGCATGGTAAAACATGCAGTCAGCGTGTTGGCGAGCTCCCCCGTAAGAAAAAGAACGGGGAGCTATTTAATCAAATTATGAACAGATGAATTCAAAATGGATTCAAATAGATGGAAAATCCAGGAGTGGTAATAGATACATCCGTTTTTTCAGAGTAGGCAATGAATTACAACAAATAACAACTGAACGACCCTCAATGGCTGCTGAATTACAACAAGTTACTACAAATTTCCCGCCCTAAACCTCTTTGCGCCGGGCTAGTTGCCAGAATAGAAACAGAATAACGATTAATAACGAAATGCTTGTTTGATTAAATAGCATTATATCTTATCTTTGTAAGTGACTGAAAAATATAAGAAACAATATAGGAACCGAGCCATGACAAAATTTTTGACACAACCGCGTATGATTATAATTCACAGCATACTCAGAAACGGATACCGGGGATTTTGGCGAGCTCCCCTGTAAGAAAAGAACAGGACAGGCATCTGACCTATTTAATCAAATTATAAACAGATGAATTCAAAAGACCGGGAAATACTAAATGAACTCAAATCAAGTCTGCTTTCTTTATTGGGTCAGGAGATTAATGACATCATATTGTTCGGGTCATATGCCGCGAATAAAGCAACAAAAGAATCAGACATGGATGTATTAATCGTCCTTAATAAACCCTATGACTGGAAAAAGAAAAGATTGATCAGAGATGTGTGCTATGAGACCGGTTTAAAATTCGATATCTTCATTGATTCAAAAATCATTTCCATGTACGAGCTGAATCATACACTTAAAGGAACTCATCCTTTATACAAAGAGGCCATCGGAAAAGGAATTTACGCATGAGCAGTACCTATAACAAAGATGATTTGATAAAGTACCGGGTTGAACAGGCTGAACAAGCCATCCAGGAGGTATCTTTATTAATTACCAACGGCCTTTATAAAACTGCCGTTAACCGCATATATTATGGGATGTTTTACATGCTTCTGGCATTGGCTTTAAAACACAACTTCAAAACATCTAAACACAGGCAATTAATTGGATGGTTTAACCAAAAATTCATTAAGCCCGGAACGATAGATACAAAATATGGGAAAATGATAAATCATGCCATCGAGAATAGGTCAGACAGTGATTATGGAATCTTTGTGGAGTTTTCAAAAAATCGAAAAAGAATTTTGGGATGTAAATACATTTGTCTATCTTTGCAATCCGAAAAATTAAAAGGGACGGATAATGTATCTGTCACAATATAAAGTTTTTATAATCAAAAGTGATACTTAATTTTATCAAAAACATAAAA
The DNA here is from genome assembly GCA_964390665.1 of uncultured Bacteroidales bacterium. Lineage (GTDB taxonomy): Bacteria > Bacteroidota > Bacteroidia > Bacteroidales > UBA7960 > SKVR01. The sequence goes on from CAYMLS010000305.1 coordinate 1,321, forward strand.
TATCATGAAAAGGACCTATCAACCCTCGAAAAGACGCAGAAAAAACAAGCATGGTTTCCGCAAAAAAATGGAATCGACCAATGGTCGTAAAGTTTTGGCTTCCAGAAGAGCAAAAGGAAGAAAGAAACTTAGTGTTTCTTCTGAGAGCACACATAAATAAAAACAATACTTCCCGGGAAGAAAAGCACCCATCATAATTTGCGAATATTTCTTATAACCCACATGAGGATATTCCCTCTTTAAAAGGAAGTGTTTTTTTGTGTTTCTGAAGTATTTGACATCCCCATTTTAGTATTTAGGGGATGATAAAAATATAGTAGGTTGTGTCATTCCTTGAGCGTAAAGGTTGATGATGAGGGTGCGAA
>CAYMLS010000305.1:1695-6339 GCA_964390665.1 uncultured Bacteroidales bacterium
TGTCATTCAAATTGATACAACCTTTTTTATGTTGCTTTTTTCTATAATTTTGTTCTGTTAAATAAAAAAATCATCTACCTGTCCTGAAAATTTATGGGATTCCGGGTCGAAAATTTTTCATGGGATCAGGCGTTACTATTGTTGCAATATCGCCCCAAAGATGTGTTTTTGTTTTCTATAAACGTTGTATTATGTTGAAGATACTTGCCATTTTTATTCTTATTTACCTTTTTGTGCGGTTATTTGCCGTGGTCATATTTCCGCGTCTTGTGAAATGGTATGTAAGACGTATTCAAAGGCAATTTTATGGCGCACAGTCGCGACACAGGGAGTACCGCCAAAATCAAAACAAAAGCAAAGGATCATCAAAGGTAAGGATATCCTATAAAAATGGTGCGGGAAAGTCTTCCGCAGCATCCGAGAAAGTTGGTGAATATGTTGACTATGAAGAGGTCAAAGAAGACAATCCCGCTGAAAAAAATCAAAAAAATAAATGAACCAAGCCATGACAATAATATTGACACAGTTCTGCTAAGCATGTTGAATTACACACAGATGATTATATTTCGCAGCATGGTAAAACATGCAGTCAGAGTGTTGGCGAGATCTCCCGTTGAAAAAACGAGAACCATTTTAATCAAATTATAAAAAGATGAACCTTTTTTAAACACAATATCACATGATGCAAAAGAGCGATTTTACACGTTGGTTACCTTACATTGGTAGTTTACTTATCTTTTTGATCTTAAGCGTTGCTTATGTACACCCCGTGCTGGAAGGGAAAAGACTTTTGCAATCTGATATTGTGAAGTTTGAAGGGATGGCAAAAGAGATCAAAGATTTCAGGGAAGAAACCGGTGAAGAAGCGCTTTGGACAAATTCCATGTTTGGGGGGATGCCCGCATTTCAGATCTCCGTGATCTATAAAAATAATATCGCCAGGTATATCCACAAGGTATTTACACTTGGACTGCCCCGTCCGGCAGATATGATCTTTTTGTATTTTGCCGGTTTTTTTATTTTCCTGCTTCTTATGAAAGTAAATGTATGGGTGGCATTCCTGGGAGCACTGGCTTTTGCATTTTCCTCCTATCATTTTATTATCATTGAAGCGGGTCACAACTCCAAAGCACTTGCCATTGGATATATGGCGCCTGTAATGGCATCGATCATTTATACTTTCAGAGGTCATTTCTTTGCAGGAAGCCTGTTGTTCACCCTTTTTCTTGCACTGCAACTTTTTACCAATCATTTGCAGATCACTTATTACCTGCTCATCATTGTTGTGATCTGGGGTATTTTTGAATTGGTGGAACAATCCAAACAAAAAACGCTTCCCCATTTTCTGAAAAGTGTACTTTTTCTCCTGGGCGCCGCCATAATAGCAGTAGGACTGAATCTAAGCAACTTCTGGTCGACATATGTATATGCCTCTGAAACCATGCGGGGCGGTACACAACTTGAAACCGATGAAAGACAAAATAAGAAAGGACTCGATCCTGCATACATTACTGCCTGGAGCTATGGCATAGAAGAAACGCTTTCTCTGATGATACCCAATGCCAAAGGGGGTGCATCAGAACCCTTGCTCTATGATGAACTGGTTGCCATGAATCAGGGATCTGCTTCTGAAAGACGGGAAGCAGCCGAGGTGGTCAACCAGTACGACAGGGGTTTTATCAATTTTATCATCGAACAACTACAAAGCGAAAACTATGTAAACAAATACTGGGGAAATCAACCCTTTACCTCCGGACCGGTTTATCTCGGTGCGGTCATCATCTTCCTTTTTGTCCTCGGTTTATTCTATCTGAAAGGTCCTTTGAAATGGGGTTTTATCACTGCTGTGGTGCTTTCTGTGATGTTGGCCTGGGGAAAGAATTTTGAGTTTTTTACAGATTTCTTCATCAATTATGTGCCCGGGTATAATAAATTCAGAGCGGTAAGCATGACCCTGGTGATCGCTGAATTTCTGATCCCCGCCATTGCTTTTCTGGGAATGACAAAATGGTATCAAAACCCTGACCTGCTTAAAGTGAAAAGCCGTCCTTTTTATTGGGCTTTAGGAGCAACCGCTGGTTTGTTGGCTATTTTGTATGTGATGCCCGGGGCATTTCTCGATTTTCTGAGTGAGACCGATAAAGCAATTATTCAATCTGCTGAAGGATCAGGTAATGAATTGCGTAACCATTTCGCCCAGGTAGTGGAGATCAGAAAAGGAATTTTTCGCGATGATGTGGTGAGAAGTCTTTTGTTTGTGCTTCTTACCGCTTCAGCAGTAGGTCTTTATGTCTCAGGAAAAATGAATAAACCCATCTTTGTTGCCCTTTTGGCTGTGCTTATTGTTACCGATATGTGGCCGGTAAACAAAAGGTATTTCGACAATTCTGCTTTCGTTGCCAAAAGGCAGATAGAAAACCCTTATCAACCAACCCGTGCCAATCTTGAAATACTGGAAGATAAAGATAGGCCTTTCAGGGTGTACAATGTTACGGTAAGTTCTTTTAACGATGCCTCCACAAGCTATTTTCATCATTCTGTGGGTGGATATCATGGAGCCAAATTACAACGTTTTCAGGAAGTGATCGATCAGCACATTTCTCAGGGTAACAATAGGGTTTTAAATATGCTGAATACCCGGTATTTTATCGTAGCCGGAAATGATCAGCAACCCACGCCGCTTTTCAATGACGAGGCACTGGGCAATGCATGGTTCGTTAATGACATTCAATGGGTTGAAAATGCCGACCAGGAAATCCAGGCACTGAACGGGTTTGATCCGGGATCCACCGCTGTGGTGCATCAGGAATTCAAAGACTACATAGATAAAGAAACGGTTCAGAAAAGTACTTCAGGTTTTGTAGAATTGACAGATTACCAGCCCAACCGGTTGATCTATCAGTCTGATTCTGATCAGGAGCAGTTGGCTGTTTTCTCCGAAATTTATTATCCGCATGGATGGCAAGCGTTTGTCAATGGTGAGCCGGTCAAGCATATAAGGGTTAATTATATTCTCCGCGGACTCAAAATCCCGGCTGGTGAAAATGAAATTGAATTCCGTTTTGAACCGGCTTCTTATTTTACAGGTGAGAAAATCTCATTGGCTTTCAGTCTTCTGTTTATTCTTTTATCTGTTGCTTATTTGGGTATGCGCCTGAAACCTCTGTTTGCCAAGTCTTCTGAAAACAGATGATCTCTGCCACTATTCTCCAAATAACATAATGAACCCCGTCATGAAACCTTTGTTGATCATTACCTATTATTGGCCACCCAGTGGTGGACCCGGTGTGCAAAGGTGGCTAAAATGGGTGAAATACCTTCCGTCGCTTGGTATTGCGCCCATCGTTCTTACCGTTGATCCCCGTCTGGCAACCTATCCTGTAAAAGATAACTCCTTATTGAAGGAAGTACCGGAGGATGTAAAAGTGTTTTATACTTCCACACGGGAACCTTTTGGAGTTTATCAAAAACTATTCAGGAAAAAGCAAATACCGTATTCGGGGTTCGCCAACGAAGATAAAGAACAGGGGATGCTTACCCGTTTTGTACGTTTCCTGAGGGGAAATTTATTTATTCCCGACGCACGGAAAGGATGGAACAGGTGCCTGATTCCCGAGGCTGAAAGAATCATCAAGCAATATGATATTCGAAATTATGTTACTTCCAGTCCTCCGCATAGCACGCAACTGGCCGGGATGAAACTTAAAAAAAAGATGCCTCACCTGAATTGGATCGCCGATATGAGGGATCCCTGGACCGATATTTTTTATTATGACAAAATGTATCATTTGCCTTTTGTCAAAAAAATCGACCAAAGAATGGAAAAAGAGGTGCTTGAAAAAGCTGATCATGTTACCACAGTGAGTTATTTTTTGAAAGATCTTTTTGGTAAAAAGACCCAAAACCGCCATGAAAACAATATTCATGTTATTACCAATGGGTTCGACCCCGACGATTTTACATTCAATGCTGACCCCTCTTTTCAAAATAAATTATTCACGATTACCTATACAGGAACATTAACTTCTGATTACGATCTGAGTGGTTTTGCAAAAGCGATACAGAAAATGGACGATACAAACAAAGATTTCATGCTGAGGTTTGTTGGTGCCATTAACCGGAGATGGAGAAATGTATTTCAACCTGTTTTAAAAAACCGGATGGTGATCATTGACCATGTAGACCACAACCGGGCCATTCAATATATGGCAGGTGCCGACATGCTTCTTCTTGTTATTCCCCGAATAAAGAATAATGAGGGCATCGTGACCGGTAAGATCTTTGAATATATTGCTTGCGGAAAACCCGTCATGGGTATTGGTCCAGTAGAAGGTGATGCTGGCGGCATTCTCCATGAATCGGGGGCAGGCAAAATGTTTGATTACAATGATCATGAAGGGATCTTTCAATTTATAACTGCCTGCAGAACGGGCAAAAGCAATTTGAAGGCAGACCCGGAGAAGATCAAAACCTGGTCGCGTCCCCATCAGTTGAAAAAATGGATCGCTTTGTTGAAGTGAGGATTGATGGTTTTTATGTGTCCGGTTATAAGAAAAACAACCGTTGGGAATCCTGTCAGGTATCTGTAAATGTAAACCAGCACTTTGCAAAAAAAATATTGCCATTATTTTGGTTGTTCATAAA
>CAYMLS010000306.1:0-6332 GCA_964390665.1 uncultured Bacteroidales bacterium
AGGAAACACATGTAAAAGGAACCTGCGTAAGCCCTGCCTGCTATTGATTTTAAGGGTCACTTTTTCGACTTGGGGAACAACATCTTTAGCACGTTCCAGGGTTGTTGGACTGGTTTTTTTGCATAAAACTGTATTTTAAAAGTGAGGAAAAAGCACATTTGCAAATCACACAAGCCGACATAAATACCAAAATTCACAAAACTGCTGTTTTTACCAGCTCGCCCTACAATATAAACTATCCACATGAATAAGTTCAAAATGCTTTTTTCGACTTCATCTCAGCTTTTTCGACTTCAATAACTAATTTCTGAAAATGGCTTTCCAATCGTGTATCATTGCATAAAATTTATCAATAATTCATGCAATGATGTATCGGTTCTATACACTGTTTTTAGTTTGTCTGCTGTTTACTTTGCCGCTTTTAGCAGAGCATCCTTTTCATGTAACCATTATTTACGATGGGCAAACGGATGATGGATTTGTGTCTCAAACGGCCTTGAAAGCAGAACTTGAGACTTTAGTCGGAGATCAATATCAGCTCAGTTTTCAAGAGCTTTTCGCCCGTGGAGATGCAGAAACAGCTCAAAACCTTATTGATGAAGTATATGCCGCCCGAAAAACGGATGTTTTGATTGGCGCGGGTTTGCTTACCAGCAATATGCTGCTGAATCAAAAGACCCATCCCTTGCCCGCCATTGCAGCCATTCACCCGGATTTCCACCCTCTTAAAACTACAAATGCAAAACAAACGCGCTCATCCATCCCCAATTTCACCTATATACAAAAGTCCTTCGATATATCAGGCGACCTGGAGGTAATGGCCAATACCCAAAACTTCGGGAAAATTGCGATACTCAGAGATGATTTTTCAAAGGATTTGGATTTTCAATTGGAAGAGCAGCTTAATTCATTTAACAACATGGATTTTGCAATCATTTCCATAGACAGGAACCCACAAACCACCTTAGATGCCATTGCCGGTGATGTTGATGCTGTGTATGTGATGTCTTCATTGTCTCATTACACAGATGAACAAAGCAGGCGGTTTTTTGGCAGTTTGGCGGAAAGAAAGACCCTGGTCTTTTCCTATATGGATGATTCTATGCTTGAACAGGGTGCGTATGCTGCATTTTCTTCACAACAATACAAACAACAGCTGCACAGAAGAATTGCCATCCACCTTTCTAAAATCGCCAGGGGCGAAAACCCGGAAGATTTTCAGGTACGATTGGAAGACGCTTCCCGGCAGCTATATATCAATATGGAAACGGTTCGCCAAACAGGCATCTATCCCAACTTTCATGTGTTGGATAATGCCCTGCTTTTCAACTTGAATGTTTTGGAGACCGAACACACGATCAACCTTTTGTCAGCCATTGCAGAAGGATTGGAAAACAACCTGGGTTACCGCCAGGCGCAGCAGCAAACAGAAATAGCCCAAAGAAATGTTGCATTGGCAAGAATCCATTACCTTCCAAAAGTTGAAGCAAGTTCAACCGGCCTTTTTCTCGATGAATTTTCCGTAACCAACTCATTTGGCACAAAAGGCGATTTTAACTGGTCTGCAGCAGCTACTTTGTCTCAGCTGATCCTGTCTGAACCAGCAATGGCAAATATCGCCATCCAAAAGCTTTTAAAGGAGAGTGAGCAAAAAGCCCAGTACCAGTCAGAACTGGATGTGGTACTGGATGTTGCTACAGCCTATTTCAACCATCAACAGTTAAAATCATTTATGGTGCTGCAGGGCGAAAACATCAGGTCAAAGCATCAAAACCTCTTAATTGCCCGAAACAAACTACAGGCAGGCTATAGCGGGGAAAGCGATGTACACCGCTGGGAAAGTGAACTGGCACTTGCCAGGGCCGATTACAATGAGATTGAAGCACAGGAGAAAGCAGCGCGATACCATTTAAATCAAATACTGAACAGACCTGTTGATGAGACCATTTCAACAGAAGACACATATACCAATGAATCCCTGACCCAATTATTTGATCCCCGCATGGCATCGCTCATTGAAAACCCTGCAACATTAGATTTATTTGCAGACTTTTTGGTGAATGAGGCCATGAACAAACTTCCTGAACTGCAACAACTGGAACTGGCTCTAAAAGCCCAGGAACGGTTGGTGAAATCTGAAAAGCGGGCTCATTATGTTCCCACGGTAGCAGTAGGGGCAAATTACGAAAATCCTATTTTGGTAGTCAACCCGGGCGAACAGCTTCCCATACCGGGCATAGATATCTCACCCAATCCTTCATGGAATGCTTTTGTGGTGGCTTCTTTTCCCATTTTTGATGCAAGCTCTGGTGTAAACTACAAAAAATCCAAAATCGAAATGCATCAGATGCAAAATCATCAGGTGGATGTCCGAAACAAACTGGAAATGCAGATAAGAGCCAACCTTGATAAGATGCAGACTTCTTACAGAAACCTGCAACTTAGACAAACTGCCTCCGAAGCGGCCCGGAAGAATGCTGCCATCGTGCAGGATTTATATAACGAAGGGCAGGTAAGCGTAACCACATTGATTGATGCACAAAATGCCGCCCTCAGTGCAGAGATCAATGCCTCCCATTCCCTGTATCAGTTTCTGACCGACCTCTTTGCCCTGGAACGCTCAACCGGAACATACAACTCGCTTGCCACCCGGGAGCAGCGCACGGAGTTTTTATCCAACTTCATGAATTTCACACTTAATAATAGCCAATAGTAATAAAACCGTCAATACAAACGAAATGAAAGCCTATTTATTCATCCTGATACTGGCATTTACGCTAACAGCCTGCAACCGCAAGGCTGACCAAAAGGTAGAGAACATCAAACCAGTAAAATACGAAACGGTATCGTATTCCCATCTCAATCGCAACCCTGCATTTTCGGGTGTGGTAAAAGCTGATATTGAAACCCGCTTAAGTTTTAAGATTAGCGGGACTCTGAATTCCTTGCACATCAAAGAAGGTGACAGGGTGCAAAAAGGGCAGCATATAGCAGGCATCGATCCCAAAGATTACAAAGTGCAACACGAACAAGCCCTTGCCCAGCAACAAAGTGCTGAAGCACAATTTCTTACCGCCCGCTCAACATCCGAACGAATGGAACGCCTTTATGAAAACAATAGTGTATCCTTATCTGATTACGAAAAAGCAAAAGTAAATTACAGCAGTGCGGAGGCGCAACTTGTGGTGGCAAACCAACAACTGGAGGCGACTCATAATCAGCTTGAATACACGAATATTTCTGCTCCGGTGGATGGTATCATCACTTCCCTGATGGTTGAAGAAAACGAACTGGTATCTGCCGGCAGGGCCATCGCCACCATTAGCAGCATCCAAAATCCGGAAACAGAAGTCGCCGTTCCCGGATCTATCATCCATCAACTGAGTTTAGGACAAGATGCTATCATTACCCTTTCCTCCTTACCCGGACAAACTTTCAATGGCAAAATTGTGAAACTGGCATTTGCCTCCGGGCAATCGTCCACTTTCCCGGTAAGGTTAAGCATATCAGCACCAAACAATGCATTGCGTCCGGGCATGGCTGCCGAGGTTACTTTTTTGATGGAACAAGAGAATACCAGCCCTTCAGGCACATTGATCGCACCGGTGGCATCGGTGGCAGCAGATTCGCAAGGGAACTTTGTGTATGTAATACATCATGAAACCGATAAAGGATATTGGGTGGAAAAGAGGTGGATCGTGGTGGGCGATTTGCATCCCCATGGTTTCGGGATTCAGGAAGGTTTAAAGGAAAACGACCGTGTCGTTACCGCTGGTATTGGATTTCTGCGAGACGGCATGAGGGTTACGCTTTTGGAACGGGAATAATTACCATCTATCGAATGGAAGCTTTTTGGAATACTTTTAACAAAACAAACAAAACATGAACATCACAAAACTATCCATAGAAAACAACCGGGTAACCATTTTGCTGGTGGTAGTCATTTCCCTTTTGGGTTTATTGAGTTACAATCAACTTTCCAGGGATGCCATGCCCCCCTTTACCATACGGATATGTCAGGTGGTTACGCAATTTCCCGGGGCATCGCCCGAGCGCGTGGAAAAGCTGGTAAGCGACAAGATAGAAAAAGTAGTGCAGGAAATCCCCGAACTCAAAACCGTTACCAGCGAAAGCCGCACCGGCGTATCCATTGTAAAAGTGGAACTGCAGGCCGATGTAAAAGAGGATGATTTGCAAGCAGTATGGGACAAACTGCGTCGCAAGATTGACGAAATCAGGCACGAACTCCCGGAAAACATCATGGGGCCGAATGTAAAAGATGACGGTCTGGGAGTGGTTTATGGCATCCAATTAGGAATCACTGGTGATGGATTTTCTTATACAGAGATGAAAAATTATGCCGAACTGGTAAGAAACGACCTGATAAAACTCAATGAGGTATCACGCGTTGAAATGGGTGGAATTACAGATGAGCGTGTGTTTGTTGAGTTTGACAATGCACAAATTACGCGCTACGGGTTGTCATCCCAACAGATCAAAAATGCCATATCGGCAACCAATATCGTATTTCCGGGAGGAGAAATCAATTTACATGACGAACGAATTGTTTTAGAACCCACAGGCAATTACGAAAATATTGAAGACATCAGCAATACCCTTGTAAACCTCAAGTCGGGAGAAATGATCCGACTGGGGGATATTGCCGACATTCGATTGGGATACGAAACACCCCAACAAAGCATGGTGAAAATCAATGGTGAAAAGGGCATAAGCCTGGCTCTAAGTCTGAAAGAGGGCGCCAACCTTTCCAAACTGGGCGATATTGTGGATGATAAAATCAAGAAATACAATGCCTCCTTTCCGCACGGCATAGTCGTAAACCGGATTGCCTCGCAGGATCGATACGTGAATTACAGGGTCAATACCTTTGTTTCCAACGTAATACAATCCATTGTTGTGGTGCTGCTGGTCATGCTGTTGTTTTTAGGATTTCGCACCGGGATGGTCGTTGCCAGCCTGATACCCATCACCATGGTAATGTCATTATTATTGATGAATTTTTTTAATGTGGGTTTGAACCAGGTAACCCTGGCTGCCCTGATCATGGCTTTGGGTATGCTGGTAGATAATTCCATCGTGGTATCGGAAGCCATTATGGTAAAAGTAAAAGAGGGATTAACACCCAAAAATGCAGCCATCGAAGCCTGTAAAGAGCTAACATTGCCCTTGTTGATCTCTACCCTCACCACCTCGGCTGCCTTTCTGGCCTTTTTCCTGGCAGAAGGAAACATGGGCGAAATGATGGGCAATATCTTTATCGTCATTACCATTGCATTGATATCTTCATGGATCATTGCTCTTTCATTTGTGGCCATGCTGAGTGTTATTTTTATCAAGGGTAAAAAAAACAATGATCAGGAATCTCCCCAAAAACAAAAGAAAGACTTTTTTGAGAAAATAAACAAGCACTATAAGCATATTTTGGTTTGGGCACTCAATCGTCCGAAACGATTCATTGCCATAGTTCTCATCGCATTTTCCGGTTCACTTTTGATATTTCCTCACCTTCCCTTTATATTCATGCCAGAGCTTGATCGCAACCTCGTAGTGATAGACATCAACCTGCCCCAGGGCACTCAAATAGAAAAAACGGAAGAACTGGTGGATGAGCTTTCTGACTTTATCACCCAAAATTTATTGGTTTCGGACGAGCACCCCCAACGTGCGGAAGGGGTTGTAGATTTCACCTCCTTTATTTCCAATGGCCCCAACTCGTACGATTTAGGATATCAGCAGCAGCAACCCAATACGGGTTATGCTCACATGCTGCTAAACACAACCACCTACGAAGCCAATGCAGGCATTGTAAAAATATTGGATGCCTATGCTTTTGAAAACTTCCCTGATGCAGAGATATCGGTAGGTTCGCTGGGACCTGCCGGAGGTTCTAAATACGACGTAAGCATACGGATAAGTGGAGAAAACCCTGAAAAACTGTTGGCCATTGCCGCGCGGTTGAAGGCAAAAATGGCAGAAATTGAGGGTACCCAAACCATCAACGACAATTGGGGTCCTGAAATCAAGAAAGTAGTGGTTGCCATAGACAATCACAAAGCAGGCATGGCAGGTATTACCAACCAGGACATTGCCATCTCACTGCGAACGGCGCTGGCAGGCTTTGATGCAGGCGATTTTCGTGATCTGGAGGGAAATATCCCAATTGTTTTGCAAAACCGAAAAGCTCATCAACTGGAAGTTCATGACATTGAGAGCATAACAGTATTTTCTCAAATAACCGGCAGAAATGTCCCACTTGCCCAGGTGGCTGATATAGGCATTGAATGGCAGCAGGCTAAGATCATGCGACAGGA
>CAYMLS010000307.1:0-6323 GCA_964390665.1 uncultured Bacteroidales bacterium
TATAATTCGTGGCAATGTAAAACATGCAGTCAGATTGCTGGCGAGCTCTCTCGTCCGAAAAAACGAGAACCTATTTAATGAGTACAGTCTAAAAACTTGTTTTTAGACATTCGTGTAAATTTTGTTTTGTTTTATGTTGCTGAATTTCAATCAATTAAATTCGTGTAACTAGGGTATTTACTTCTTACCACAATATTGAAAGTGCTGTATATATTGATTTATGGGAATGTATTTAACTTGTAATCTTTTAATTAATATCGATAAAGAAATTCAAAGCCCTTGTTATTATTGTAAACCTGAATTATCACTTTGATCTGTTCATTTTTTATTTACCTATTTAAATCTCATTACCTACTCTAAATCAATAGATTTGGCAAGCGGCAAGAAGTAAATACCCTAATCGTGTAAATTAGTGGAAATTTGTGGACAAATACTTTTTTTACTGGACTCATTTTATAAAATTATAAACAGATGAATATTTACACGCAAGTTCCATTCAACCAATTACTTAAACAAATTTTTTTCTAATGAAACAGGAACTTAAACCCAAACCGATCCTTTTACCATCACCGGTACTCATTGTGGGTACTTACGATGCTGATGGCAAGCCTAATATCATGAATGCCGCATGGGGAGGAGTGGCTTCCAGCAATCCGCCAAGCATGAGTGTGTCGCTCAGAGAAGCAACTTACACCTATCACAACATCTTGTATTCCAAGGCATTTACCATCAACATACCTTCAGAGCAATATGCCCGTGAAGCTGACTATGTGGGATTGGTTTCAGGAAGAGACACCAATAAATTCGGGGACACCGGACTTACACCCATGAAAAGCAAACTGGTAGATGCTCCTATTGTCGAAGAATTTCCCTATGCATTGGAGTGCAAAATGGTCAAACATGTTGATCTTGGTTTGCACACGATGTTTATTGGTGAGATAATGGGGATTATTGCTGATAGCGAGGTGCTTGGCGAAAAAGAATTCCCGCATATTGAAAAGGTCAGACCCATGTTGTTTGGTTCCTTTGGCAGCCCTGCCTATTACGGTATTGGAAATAACCTGGGAAATGCCTTCTCTATCGGTAAAGAATTTCAAAAAAAGTAAAACCAACCTTCTTCACTTTCAATTATTCTTGTAAAAATCCTTTTGGGAAATGCCCGGGATAAACAATTAAAAATTCTCAATAGCAACCACAAATTTTTAATTATCCTACTAAATCCTGGGGTTAAAATTGCTTTGTCTATATTAATTTATCTATCCAGGAACTGCGGAATTATGAACTGGAAACAGGTTAGCATCTGATATTCATCGCATTAATGATTTTTGTAAGCGAAAGTTGAATCCTCCGGATTTTCCATTTGTCCACCCGTTGTCCACCTCGAAAATTAGATTATTCCACCATTTGGCCTTAATTTTAATCCAACAATTAAACAGATGTTCAGTTGTATTTTGAAAGAATAACCAATTTTTTTCGATACTAAATAAATTACGTTTTTAAAACCCACGAATTATGATCACAAAAATGAATTTGTCTTACAAATTAATATGTGCATTGGCATGCTCCTTCATCCTGATTTTCAACAGTTGCGAAGAGGATGTAATTCCCGACAATGTGGGTGTGGAGTATGGCGATGCCTTTGGTGGCCGTGGGATCATTCGCTGGCAGGATCTCTTTGGTGCTCAGAACAATGATAACAGTTTTGATGCGGTAGTTCCCTTTGGAGGTCCTGAATTTGCAGGACTTTGGAATGAGGGAAACCCCGCCGGTGGACGTGTACCTTACTTTCAGTTTCATTCAACCACATTCACCGGGCAAATGCAGGTGCCAGGCACCCCTTTGAGAAATACAGACTATACCATTGCAGCAGTGGTCAGCAGAACGGGCATTTCACCCGATGATGATACTCCGGTATACTGGTTCTGGGGCGATAGTTTCACCGAAGGACGCACCATCCGGATCGGATTTGATGATAGCAACACTGTTAGCATCTCACATGGTGGATCAACTAAAGATTTTTTTTAAAAAAAACAAAGGATAGTCAAATCAACATTTGAAATTTGACTATCCTTTTATCATTTCATTTCAGAAGGGAGATAAGTCAGGAGGACTGGCAGCTACTTATCAAAGAAGGTACTCCCATTCATCAGACATGGCAGATACCGATCCGATGACCATCACGCCAGAATATCTTGACAGGATCGCCTTTATGCATCTGAAAAGCAGTCATAATAAAATCTGGGACGAAACCCTTGAAGATGGAAAGGAGAAAAACAGTGAGGTGGTCTCTTTTTTGGTGAAAAACGGATATAAAGGTCCCTGGATCATTGAAATTTCTGAACCTGCCATCAGGCATTCTTCCGATCATGCCGGACGATGGATTATGAGCTACAAGCAATTGAAACAATGGATTGGGTGAGTAAAATCCAATTCAAATGAAGCCATTGGTTAAAACCAACAGCAATTTATATTCATTATTATTGATAGTCATATTAGTCTAAAACCCATTAATTCCAAATCAAATTCACCAAAAAACCATCAAACCCACAAAAACAATTCGGTATGTCTGATTTTATTGCCATATTTGTTGCGACTTTGGTTTTCTTGAAAAAAAGCACATTCAAACAAAGCCATTAGTGCCGCAAATTTTGATGCGGAAACATCCTTTAAATGCACAGTAATAAAGAAAATACCCACGTCACTGTATCTCTTGATGCTTGCAGGTTCATATCCTGCTAAAGGATTGAATGCATAAAAGTATTACTTCGATACACGCGATCTCAGATATTCACCAAATAATCAAATGTATGAAAACCAACAGAAGAGAATTTTTAACATCCATCAGCATGTTGGCAGCAGCTAACCTGTTTCCACTATCGGCATTCAGTTTTGGTACTGATGCCAAATTAAAGGTTGCCCTCGTAGGTACCGGAATCCGCGGTATCAGTTTCTGGGGAAGAAGATTGGTAAGAGAATATTCAGACATCCTTGAGTTTGTTGGGTTATGCGATAATAATCCCGGCAGGTTGCAGTTTGGCAAAGAATACATCGGCACTGATTGCCCTACATTTGCCAATTTTGAAAATATGATTACCCAAACCCGGCCCGATCTGGTTATCGTTACCACCAAAGACTCCAATCACCACGAATTTATCATCAAAGGTCTGGACATGGGTTGCGATGTGCTGACCGAAAAACCCCTTACCACTGATGAGTATAAATGCCAGGATATCATTGATGCAGAAAGGCGTTCGAACAAGAAACTGATCGTTGGTTTTAACTATCGGTGGAGTCCTTACAACACCAGGATCAAGGAGATGATCATGAATGGCGATATCGGGAAACTGGTTTCAGTGGATTTCAACTGGATGCTGAATACCTATCACGGAGCATCCTATTTCCGCAGATGGCATGGACTACGCCAGGCTGGTGGTACCTTATGGGTGCACAAGGCAACGCACCACTTTGATTTGCTCAACTGGTGGATCGACTCTGATCCCGAAGAGGTCTATGCCATGGGTGATTTGGAGTTTTATGGCAGCAATGGAAAATTCAGAGGTAAGAACTGCCGAAACTGTCCTCATACACAGGAGTGCGAATTTTACTGGGATATCACCAACAACGAACATCTGATGAATTTGTACGTGAAAAACGAACATCATGATGGATATATTCGCGACAATTGCCTGTTCAGGCACGATATCAATATTTACGATAAGATGTCGGCACAGGTGAAGTACAGAAACAATGTATACGTAAACTATTCACTTACTACCTATTCACCCTATGAAGGATGGCGTGTAAGTTTCAACGGTACAGAAGGCCGCATAGAAGCCTGGATGGATATCCCTTTTATGAAAAAAGAAAACCTTTCGCAGGATGAATTGCACAAGATGGAGATGGATCAAACCAATGACGATGTGTATATTGAACCCATTATACTGCATAAACTGTGGAAAGAGCACGAAACCGTAAACGTGAAAATGGAAAAGAGCGGACATGGTGGCGGCGATAAGCGCCTGCATGATAAAATATTTGTTAATCCTGCTGAGAGGGATCCTTACGAACGTGCTGCGGGTATCCGTGATGGTGCCATGTCGATCCTGATAGGTATTGCTGCCCGCAATAGTATCGAATCGGGCGAGCCGGTTAAGATCGCCAGTCTTACCGATCTGAGGCCAAGAGTGGAAAGAATATAGGAGTCCACTCTAAAAGGTATATTGTCCACAAACCGGAGCGTAGCGGAGATCGACAAAGTCAATTACACGAACCGTATGCTCGGCGAAGCCAATTGGCGCTAATTTAACATATAGTAGCAAGGTGAATATCTCATGGTATTTTCAGGAACTTTCCCGAAAATGAGTCTTCGGAGTGGACGAATAAAAGGGAATAAATACTTAGTATTTTTCATGTCCACTGGCATTATAGTTTTTCACACAACAAAAATCGCTTATGGATGAGCTTAGGAATTTTCTAAAACAATTTGATGCTTTTGATGACAAAGAACTGGATGAATCGTTAACCTGTTTTAAAAAAGTTCAAATTAGAAAAGAAGGGTTTTATGTAAAGGAAGGTGATGTTTGCAAAAAAGCAGCCTTTATTAAAAAAGGGCTTTTTAAACTTTACTACAATCCTGATGGTTTAGAGCGTATTATGCTCTTTTTCCAGGAAAACCAGTTTGTTACAGATTATTACAGTTTCCTCACCCAAACCCCAGGCAAAAGGCCAATTCAGGCAATCGAAGATTCGGTTGTCTATAATGTAACTTACAATGATTTCCAGAAACTATTTGACAGAAGCAAGCAATGGGAAAGGGTGGGCAGAATGCTAGCAGAACGGGCATATATTTACTCTGTGCAAAGAGCTAACAGAATAATTCACGATGATCCCGATACACGGTTTTTGACTTTTTTGAAAGAATATCCCGCTCTGCTTCAGCGGGTTCCTCAATATATGATTGCGTCCTATCTGAATATGACTCCCGAAACCTATAGCCGGGTTAAAAAGCGCATCAACCTGAAAGAACCTGACAGTTTCACCCCTGTACATGATCAAATAAAAAAGGACTTTATTTAGGAACTCCGTTCTTGATTCAAATCAATGCATAACTGATTTTCTGCATTTACTTTTGTCCTGTTATTTTTGAAACAATAATGGAGGACATAAAAATGTATAAAGATTTCATGAAATACCACGGAGCAGATTTCTGGAAAAACTATATGGTTCATTGGTTTGGAGATGAACTGATTGATAAGTGGGAAAAACATGTCGGGCAGAGACAAATTGATTCGGTGAACGGAAAAATTAACATAGAGATTTATCGCAATGCCGACCCCAACAAACCTACTATCGTATTTTCACATGGTATAGCTGGTTATGCCCGGTTACTTACACCTTTCTATATCCCTTTGTTTGAGAAAGGGTACAATATAATCGCACCCGATCTTGAAGGATTTGGTTACAATCAGGGAAAAAAAGGGGACTTTACCTTTGATATTCATCTTGAAAACCTGAAGGATACGGTTTATTATGCCCGTAATCATTTCAAAGGTAAAGTTTATTTAGGTGGTGCAAGTATGGGTGGCCCTTTGGCTTATGCCACCGATGCACGTTACAATTGTGCTGATGGTTTGATCTGCTGGTGTTTATTTGACTTCGCTGACCGCTAGTTTATGAAAGCTACAAGTACAACGAAATCTTGACCTTCTTTTTAATTCCCTTGATGAAATTATCATCAAAACTATTTGGAAATGCTACATTCAAAACGACCATGCTGGTTTCTTACAGCACACTCACAGCAGATGAAAATTTTAATTCTCTGATAATGCACGACCCCCAGTCAGGCAAAACCATATCGTTGAGAGGAGCTTTAAGTCTGATTCTTCAGACTAAACCCGATTTGCCACACAATAAATATGCAAAACCTGTTTTGGTATGTCAACCGGAAGATGATAAAATGACTCCGGATTACTACACAAAAAAGGTATTTTAAAAGTTAAAATCGGAAAATAAAAAGTATATTCGTTTTGAAGGCGCCCATTTTCCTACCGATAAGGAATCTTATATTAAATGGGGAGAAGAGGTTGACAAGTTTATAAAAGAAATTGATTAGCAATAAATGTAATTACATAAACCGAGGATGACAAAGATTTTGACACAGTTCTGCTGAGCATGTCGAAGTACACGCGCATGATTATCATTCGCGGCATGGTAAAGCATGCAGTCAGAGTGCTGGCGAGCTCTCTCGTCGGAAAAAACGAGAACCTATTTAGTGCTTGCAAGAAAACGCCAATTGCTGCGTTGGTCTCGCCTTCAAAACAGTC
>CAYMLS010000308.1:0-6298 GCA_964390665.1 uncultured Bacteroidales bacterium
CAGCAATCTGACTGCATGTTTTACATTGCCACGAATTATAATCATGCGCGTGTGTCAAAATTTTTGTCATGGCTCGATCCATTTGCTTATGGGTTTTAGAATTCAGCCTGATTGCCTCTCCTTATTTTTCTGTAAGGACGTTCGTTAGTAACCTGTATTGCCGGCCTGGTATGAAAAAGTTATATGATTTTGTGTATGTCAACAGTATTCGCAGGGTTTGGTTCAAGTTTCTTTTTACCTGTTTTTTTAGTCTTAATACTTATATCCTGCTATTTCTTCCTCAGTTGGTTTCAGATCCAAAGATAAAACAATCCGGTTTACAAAATTAAAATAAGAAACCACCAATACAGCATCCAGGACTGCCTGGTCTGATAAACCCTGATCTTTAAGGTTTACAGTGAAATCCTTTTCACTGTGATCTCCCGGCTTTGTAGTAAGGCTGTATGCAAAATGGCAAAGTGCTTCATTTTGTGGATCAGATAATTTTTTTGCAGGATAATGTACAATACGGTCTATGATTTCAGGGTCTTTGATGTAATGTTTGAGCGGCTCAAGATGATGCAATACACAATACCGGCAGTTGTTTGCATTTGATACTACAACAGCAATCATTTCCCGCTGCCATCTTTTGAGTGGCGAAGAAGTAAACATGATCTCCATATAGAGGTCCATGTGTTTTTTGATGCTTTCGGGGCGTAAGCTTTGTATGGTATGTATGCTGGCTAGTTTGCCACGTTTATCTATGATCTCATCATATATTTCTCTGAGTCTTCCTTCGGCGTGGTTATAATCCTTAACAGGTATGCGTGGCATATTTAATTTGTTTTCATTGGGATTTGTCATTATTTGCTTTCGAGCATTTTATGTATTTTTTCCTTCAGATCGGTAATTTCAAGATCATTTTCAGTATTGGGTTTGTAATTAGCGATCCCTTTCTCAATAAAACTGCTTTGTTTTTCGTATAAGCGGCAAGCATCGCACATTGATTTATGGATGCTTAACTGAATTTTTTCCCTGAAACTGAGTTTGAAATGCATCTTTTTTTCAATAAGTTCAGAAGCTTTCAGACATGACAAAAACAGAATCTTAAATATTTTTTGCATGATAACCTGTTTTGATTGTTCGTATTCTTTTGAGTAAGACTTTCTGAAGATTTAATTGGCAAACCACTTGCTTTCGAGGCATCCCCGTAATTGTAACTTTGCTCTGTGAATGATCTGCCAGTAATTGGTCTGTGCTATATTTAATTCCTGACATATTTCGGCTCCGGATTTATTCATAATATATTTGAGTTTCACACAGGCATACCAGTTTTCCGGTAATTCCTCCATGCACTTCTGAAGTACTTTTAAAAAGTCACTGTCGTCGAGCAGGTTCGTGTTTTCCTCATGCCAGTCGCGGGGTGCCTGCGATTGTTGCCATGATCCGTTTTCATTAAAAACGTTGGAAAAAAGCTGATCTCCTGATACGGTGGGTTGTTTGGCTTTTTTGCGATAATGATCGATGATTTTGTGGTTCAGGATCGCAAATAACCAGGTTTTAGGTGTGCTGTTGCCTTTAAAGCTCTCAAATTTTTCGCTAGCTGCTAAAAAGGTATCTTGTACCATATCTCTGGCCAGCTCTGATGAAGATGTCTTTTGATATGCCCATCGAAACATCTCATCAGTGTATTGGTTTACCCAATCGGAAATTGTTATGTCTTTTTCCATTCTTTGGTCTTTGGATTAGGTTTTTTGTTGAAAAAGTTTTTATTCATCCGTTACTGAGATTGGTTTTTGGTTGGTCTTTTACAGACTTGCTGGTAAGATTTGTGCCAGGTATTCTCCTGTGCTATCGTTATCCTGATTTAAAAAGTTCATTTTAAAATCGAATCAGTTGATCATAATTGTATATCGAAATCTCCCCTGTTGAGAATCTAACAGAAAGGGAGAGGCATTTGACCGATCAGATACAAATATTTTTGGATGAACCGGGCATGATAAAAATTTTGACACACACGCGCATAATTATAATTCGCAACAAACTCGGAAATGCAGCGGATGATTGCTGGCGAGCTCTCTCGTCGGAAAAAACGAGAACCGAATTAATAAAATTATAAACAGATAAATGTTTGATTGGTTTCCAATCAGTTTTCTATCTTCATATGTTGTAGTTCCTTCTTTTCAACGTTTTGGGATTTTAATTTTCTGAAGAAATATTTCTTTCCATCTTGCAATGATATTACTTGCTGACAGTGGCTAAGATAATCAAGAGAAAAATCTTTGTTGATATCGAAACTGAGATCGCCTTCCAGTTGAAACTCTGATTGGCATTCTATCATTCCATCCACTGCATACCGTGTTATATGAAAAAGTTTTTTGCTCAACTTTTCGAAGTAAAACCATGATCCTGCTCCTTCTCCCGCTATCCATTTTGCATTTTCAGGGATGGAAGCATGTTTAACCGGGCAAAGCAGGGTGGTTGAACGTTCTTCGGTGCTTAATTTCTTTTTGGGATGAAATTGCTCCCATGGTTGTAAAAGTGTGATTGTTTTTTGATTTTCGAGAGCATTTACATTGCTCATGGGACTGGGGGTGAAAGGCATCAGGTATTTTAGTTTCCATAGGTTTTTAGCAGGCGGTTTTCCTGCCAGAATCACAGAATAGGTGAACCTCGAACAGTTGGTACCTCCTTTAATAAATGGACCATAGATGATCGGGCTATTGTTTTGCAGTTCTCTGGCCTTTTTAAAGGCTGTCTCAAAATCTATTTCGGCATAGGAGGCGTAAAGGCTTCCATTGCCATGACAGGAAACATTTTTTTGTAAGAAATGAAGGATTTTTTCATAATTAACGATTTCTCTTCCGTCGTCTGATATTTCAGCACAAAAAGGAATAGCAAGATCATGATCGGTAAGTGCACTTCTAACCCGCCCATAATTGAAAGGTGCATGATATCTTCCAAAGTCAAAATAATAACATTTTCCTGTCTCTTTTTTTACAAGAACAAGGGCAGAATGACCTGCCCTGTAAAAATGATTTTTGTTGATACCTGTTAAAAAAAGAATCTGGTCGTACCACGAATTGGCCTGGCGGCACCAGGTTTGAGGCCAGGCAAGTGCTATTACAATTCCTGTTGTATCGGTTTTATGCTTCATTTTTTTCCATGCTTTCATTGATGCAACTTTGGGCACTCTGTAAAAAATAATTGAAAAAAGTATCAATATCCTTCTTTTCAAGATCGCCATTGGAGGCAACAAAACGGATAGTCATCTGATTGTCAATATAACCATAGTTGACCATTGATTTTCCTTCTCTTCTCATTTTTTCCCTTATCAGGAAATTAAACTCATCGAGATTGGTTTCAAAAGGGGGAAGATAGCGGAAACAAACCGTGAATGATTGCCTTGGTGATACCATTTCCAGTTGTGGATGATTGTTTACGATTTCTTCGGTATAACGGGCAATATTGATCATGTTTTCAATACGTTGATCATAACCCTCCTTGCCGTAGTATTTCCAGGCAAACCAGAGTTTTACAGCATCTACATGCCTTCCACACTGGATGGATTTCTCACCCAGATCTGTCATCCCTTCATTGTTGTGATAAATGTAATCGGTGTTAATATCAGTAAGATTGTTTTCAAGAACACCTTTTTTTCTTGTCAGCACTACACTGCAAATCAATGGTATGTTCATTAATTTGTGAGGGTCCCAGGCAAAAGAATCTGTTCTTTCAACACCGTCCATCATATATTTGTAATGGTCGCTAAGGATTATCGAACCACCAAAAGCTCCATCAGCATGAAACCAAACTCCGTATTTTTCGGCAATATCCGCTATGGCGTGAAGGGGATCATAAGCTCCCTGCATGGTGGTGGAACAAGTAGCCCCAATAAAAAAAGGTTTTTGTCCGGCTTCTATAGCTGCCTGAATAGATTTCTCCAGTTCAGCTGGTATGATGGATCCCGAAGCATCAGTTTTTACTTTGATCAGATTTTTAGAACCTATTCCCAGTAAGTTGGCAGCAGTGTCAAAAGAATAATGAGAGTGTTCATTGACAAAGGCTACCAGTTTTTCGTTTTTGTCGTATCCTTCAAATCTGCTACGCGGAGAAAATTTGTTGCGTGCCGAAAACATAGCGATCAGATTGGCGTTGCTGCCACCACTTAAAAAGATGCCATCTCCCTGGTGATATCCTATGTATGCGTTCATCAGGTTGATCATCTCTTTCTCTATCAAAGATGCTACGGGTGCTACTTCATAGGTGTACATAGAAGTGTTGGTAAGCGAAGTAAGCACGTCACCGATAAAGGAGGGGAGGTTGAATCCGCCATAAAGTTGATTGAGAAATTGTTTGTTTCCCGTTTTTACCGAATAATGCAAGTAATCGTCTATGAGTTTTATAAACTCTTGCTCTGTAACAGGATGGTTGTCAATGGAAATATCAATTTTGTTGCTTAATTTCCCGGGATCCTGATAATCTACAACATCTGTATTGTCTATCTGGTTTATATATTCTTCAATTCTGGCAAAGGTTGCTTTTAATAATTTATTGTTGGTCATTCTGGGGATATTTAATAATTCTCTATTACTGTTAATAATCGTTTTTATGATGGTTTTAAACTAATTTTGTGTGGTTTTGCCTTTGTTGTATGCTTTTCTAACAGCTGCTGCTACCTGCATGGCAATGTCTTTATCCAGCGATGAGGTAATTATATTGTTGAAATCCGGATTTTTGAGTGTGTCGGCCAAGGCATAAGCGGCTGCAATTTTCATAGATGGTGTTATGCGTTTGGCTCTAACATCCAGTGCTGCTCTGAAAATTCCGGGAAATGCCAGTACATTGTTTACCTGATTAGGATAATCACTCCTGCCGGTAGCAACAATTGCTGCACCTGCCTTGATCGCTACTTCAGGGAATATTTCGGGTGTAGGATTGGCCAGAGCAAATATTACCGGGTTTTTTGCCATGCTTTTGATGTGGGTTGGTGATAGAATATTGCCTTTACTTACTCCTATAAAAACATCAGCGTTTTCCAGCGCATTTTCTAACGTCCCGGTTACATTTCTTAAATTGGTGTAAGTCAGTAATTCTTTTTTTTCTGATGTGAGGTCTTTTCGCTCCCGGCTGATAATTCCCTTGCTGTCGCAAACCATTATTTGCTTCACAGAGACACATTCACTGCTTTCCAGATCAATACATCTGAGTAATTTGGTAATGGCAACCCCGGCAGCACCTGCCCCGTTGATGACAACTTTCATGTCAGCAATATCTTTGTTTAATAGTTTGGAGGCATTGATCAGTCCTGCTAAAACTACTATCGCCGTGCCATGTTGATCGTCATGAAAAACCGGAATGCCAATATCCTGTAATTGTTTTTCGATGTAAAAACAGCGGGGTGCTGCAATGTCCTCAAGGTTAATTCCTCCAAAAACCGGTGCGATGTTTTTTATGATCCTTACAATTTCATCACTGTCCTGGGTATTCAGGCAAACAGGGAAGGCATTGATCCCTGCAAATCTTTTGAAAAGCATACATTTTCCTTCCATTACGGGTATAGAAGCAAGCGCCCCAATGTTGCCCAACCCCAATACAGCAGACCCGTCACTTACAACCGCAACCGTATTGCTTTTTATGGTAAGATCATACACGGATTCCGGATATCTTGCTATTTCAAGGCAGGGTTCAGCTACGCCGGGAGAATAAACCTTCGAAAGATCATCGGTGTTTAGCACTTCCGTTTTGTTCACAATCTCTATCTTTCCCGATAATTGTCGGTGTAATTCCAATGATTCTTTGTTATAGTCCGGCATTTGTTGTGTTGTTGTAAAGATTCTTTCTTTTAACGCTTGCAAAGTTAATGTGTTTTGTTTAAAACCCAATTGATGATAACCATCTTGTAATATATGAAAGTGGTTTGCATGGTATTCTATGAAGTAAATTGCTTTTTTCTGTTTGGAGGTTTTATTCTCTCAAT
Organism: uncultured Bacteroidales bacterium; assembly: GCA_964390665.1. Classification (GTDB taxonomy): domain Bacteria; phylum Bacteroidota; class Bacteroidia; order Bacteroidales; family UBA7960; genus SKVR01. The sequence goes on from CAYMLS010000308.1 coordinate 5,960, forward strand.
ACTGTTTTATGGTTGATTGTCGTTTGAAAAATTTCTTTAAGTTATTTTTTTATGCGATTTCTCAGACGCTTATAACAGACAAACATGACATTATCACGAATTTTTTTTTGTTTTTTTAATGAGAATATTTTTCATCTGTTTATAATTTTATTAAAGTGGTCAGATGGAGCTCGCCAGCAATCTGACTGCATGTTTTACATTGCCACGAATTATAATCATGCGCGTGTGTGTCAAAATCTTTGTCATGGCTCGGTTCATCTGTTTATAATTTTATTAAATAGTCGCAGCAAGAAAACTCACGATTTTATCTGTGCTTGATAAAGAAAGCGTCAAGTGCAA
>CAYMLS010000309.1:0-6297 GCA_964390665.1 uncultured Bacteroidales bacterium
AAAAAGTCAGAAGGGGATAAAAAAAACCTCCTCTCGTTATAAAAAGAGGAGGTCAAATCAAAATCATTTAAACTACTTCAAAACTGATTAAAAATAAATTCTGTAGGTCATCATGGGCATAAATCCCATTTGGTAAGATGTATCGATCTGGTTAGTTTCCTTATCCCAGCTTTGTGTAAATACATTTTGATGATTGGTGAGGTTTTGCAGATCGAGCGCCCATTCCTGGTTGAGGTTGTTTCCATTGAGCCGGAAACTAATTCTTGCGTTTATTCTGAAATAATCATCCAAACGCTCATTGAAAGCATTTTTCCAGTCATAACGTTCTGCGTTTTCAATTGTTGAGGTTTCCACATCAATGGGCATATGCCTTGTGCCACCGGCATATACTATCTTCATGTCGACTGCCAGCAGGGAGCGGTTTCCTGTTTTCCATTCGTACCCGGTAAGGGCATTGAAGATGTAGTTGTTGTTGAATGCCGAGTTTCGCCAAACCTCATCATATCCCTGGTATTTGGAATCGAAAATGGAGGCAGTGAACAGATAATAAAATCCATCTGTAAGGAATTTTTCAAGGGTTAGTTCCACCCCCATGTTTTTTCCTTTGCCCGAATTGATCATATTGCTGTAAGCAAGAAAGCTATATCCTCCACCTTGATTCAGGAGCGAATATTCGGGGCGCTGTGGTGCTACAGGAGCATCGTAAAGGTATTGATAGTAAACTTCTGATTTTAATCTGTGGTTTTCTCCGAGAAGTTGTTCATATCCTGCCACAAGATGAACACTACGCGTAAGATCAAGATCATGGTTGGTTTGTTCATATGTCATATTCAAGGTGTCCACAAGTGATTGCGTAAAATAGACCGCTCTCATTTGCATTTGACTGTGCAGTCCTGCGCCAAGGCTAAAACTTTTTCCGGGTACAAATTGGTATTTCATTGATAATCTGGGCTCTAATGCAAAGCTTTCATTCATGAAAAGATACGATGAATGTAAACCGGATGTCATTTGCAACTCATCGTTGAACCTGTGTTTCCATTCAGCAAAGGCACGTGTAAAACTCATACTGCCTGTATTGTCCAGATACTTTCTGTACAAATCCTTGTCATTCAGATATTCGCGCCCGATATATCCAACATCGTAATAATCGAGAATGAAACCGCTATTCAGGTAATTTTTTGAATTAAATCTCTTTGAAAATTTGGAAGACAAGGTGTACTTAACCTCAGAAAGTGTTTCGAGGATTTCTGGTTTATCGGTCGTATTGCTTAAATCGTAAATGGTAACATCTCCCTCAATGCCAGTAACAGCAACGGTGTTGGTAAACCATGTATCTTCATTAAGGTATAACAGATGGTTTACACCCATTACACCCATTTTATTTCCGTAGTAGAGATCGGTACCGGTAAAACCAATACCTGCATCATCATTTTTGCTGTCAAGCATGGCAATGCTGTTGTCTCCACCCAAGCCGAACACAGTTAATTTGCCGTTTTTCAGGGGCATGTTTACTTTGAAAGACAGATCTTTGTACTTAGGAACTGCCGATCCTGTCCCGAAATCCATGCCCAGTTCGTTGAAAACATCCATGGTACTATAGCGGAAGTTTGCCAGGTAGGATGCCTGGGTGTTTTTGCCCAGTGGACCTTCGGCACCTGCTTCAAATCCATTGAAGCCAACCTGCCCCAGGAACTCATGCCTTTGATTGTTGCCATTACGCATTTTAATGTCGAATGCTCCGGCAAGGGCGTTTCCATATTCTGCAGGAAATGCACCGGTGAAAAAGTCGGAATTGGCCAAAAGGTTATTGTTGAGCATACTGATGGGGCCGCCGGTAGAGCCAATGGATCCGAAATGGTTGGGGTTGGGGATCTCCACACCCTCAAGCCGCCAAAGCAATCCCAGTGGCGAGTTTCCCCTGATGATGATGTCGTTTCTCTCATCAGATGCAGAAGACACCCCTGCAAAGTTGGACGCCATCCGTGAAGGATCACCCAGACTGCCGGCATAGCGCTCGGTTTCGTCGATGTTGAATGACCGGGCACTTATCATGGCCATCTCATTTACCGGTTGGTCTTTGCGAACATCGGGTCTGATCTCCACTTCAGATAACTGGTAAACCTGTTCATCGAGCCTGACTTTTACAACCAGTTCTTTACCTGATGCCAGAAGCAGGTTTGTGAGATTTTGTGTTTTGTATCCAACCATGCTCACCCTGGCATTGATTCGCCCCAATGGGAGGTTTTCAATTTTAAATGCCCCGTCGGCATTGGTGGTTGCTCCGACAAGAGGATCGTTATCTTCAATTATTACTGTGGCACCAGGCAGAGGTAATCCGGAGAATGCATCAACCACCTCACCTCTGAAGGTTTGGGTGAGTTCATTGGCCTGAATATTAGCCTGGTATATTAAAAATGTTGCGAAAAAGAAAATTGAATAGGTTACTTTAGTTTTCATTTCTGTCAGTTTTTGGGGTTTTGTTTCTATTCATGATTGCTTGAACGATAGTAACAATTGTACCAAAAACTGCATATTATTGATTTTGTGAATCTTACTTTGAAATGATAAAATTGATTCTGAAATCAGATGTTCGGTATTATGATATATTTGTCCGGTTTCGGACAGATTGTAAGTGGGAGTTATAAAGTCTGTTTTTTCCCCTGAAAAATAGATTGCGTATGTGGTCAATGAAAAAAGTCAATTTATAAATAACGACTATCGGGAAAGATGAACAAAGACAAAATCAGATTTAGCTTCGCTGCTACTTCGTGGTCTCCCTACCGGTAGAAATGACACCATTATCAATTGGTTGAGAGGTACTGATCTACTCATTTTTAGAGGAGACAGATAAACACTTATCTAATTCAACTTGCTTTTTTTCGATTTCCAATTCTAATCGCTTTATTTTTTTCCTACTTCTAAGGTTCTCAAAGAAACCACCCAAAAAAATAAACACGAGAGAAGCATAAAGTAAAAAAGCATTGTCGGTCAAATGAGTATATCTCATTATTAAATGAACAAAAAATCCTGAATATCCAATTATTTCAAAAATTATGCTTAAGTATTTCATGGGTTACATGTTTGCGTAATATATATTTTTATTCAATAAATTGTGTGGTTTTGATTGCTGCTTTCACCACAAAATACCCAGGATACAGATTTTATTATAATTTGAACACATGTTTCGGCATGGTGTTTATCGGTTTTAATTATCTAAGACAAAAACTATCTCTTGAGAGATACAAAAATTGCAATTCATGCTGCATTTACCGCTTGATTAAAATCTTAGGAATCAGATTTTGATTGGTGTAAGAGTGGATAAACAACAAGGAATGATAGAAAGTATATTAAAAAATACAACTAAACGATTAGTATTATTAAATCGCTACTATAAAATATCCCGGTTTTATTCTTTCTTAAAAGACACGGCTTTTAAGGGAGGTACTGTATTGGTAATTTTTATTTTATTATTGCTTGGTCTTGAGTTTTTCCTTTTAGATATTAATTCACTACTAAATAGTCTGGTAGAAACATATTCGCCGCGAATAATATTTTCGATTTTTCTAATTTCAGAAACTTTTTTAGGTATAATTCCACCTGAAATATTTATAGCCTGGGCATCAAAATCAGTTACTCCATGGTTGTTTTTGTTTGGGTTAGCTACTCTATCATACATTGGTGGAGTCATTTCATATTTTATTGGGAATCGTTTATATTTAACACCTATTATTAAGAATCACATAGAAAATAAAATTGCAAAGCATATTGTAAACTTGCGCAAATGGGGAAGTGTTTTTGTTGTTTTGGGTGCAATGTCCCCAATTCCGCATTCAATGGTAAGTTTAGCGGCTGGTTTGATTAAATACAACTTCGAACAATATTTATTATGGTCACTTTTTCGATATTTGCGATTTGTATTATATGCTCTTATTATTTTCCAGGTATTCGTGGTTTCCTAAAAAAGCATTCCTGTACCTATGCATCTGACTTATTTATGGTCAACCAATATTCACAAATTCCTATGAGCTGGTAATCAGTTGTTTTCTTTTCTCATCCATTAAACCAGAAGTCCAAAAACTACAAAACCGCAATGATTTATATAGATGAGTCCACTCTGAAAAGTTTATTGTCCACAAATTACACAAATTGACACTAATTCATTTCTTTGATTATCAGTAAATTAAGAATTTGAAATTTTCACTAATTAATTAAAAATGACTTTTCGGAGCAGACTCATAGATAATAACCTAAGATTTACTGTCGCTGCCTCTTTAGTAGTTTTCGGTTGTTAAATTCAATATCGCATATTCAACATCTGAAACTGAAATATCATATTCCAGCATTAAGTCCTGTAATTCAGAGTTCGCCTTTGACGTAAAAGTAATGTCTAGACCATTTGAGATTCTCTCTTTAGTCTCTCTGCCTTTGTCTCAGGTTGTAGTATTTGCTTGTATTCTTTTGCATCTTCTCCAATAACCTGGGATTGATTTCAACCGGGAACCGGGAACATAGTTCGAGCTCAGCGAAATTAATCCCGCTCGGGAGCGGTACTGGGTGCCGTGGGATGCTTATGTTCATGCATTGTAGAAGATCACTCAATCAATCAGGACAATAAAATCTCTGCCGGTATTTTCAATTCTTTATAAAGTGATTTAATCATTCCCAAAGTCAGCTTTCTTTTCTTATTAAGAATTTCACTTACCCTGCTTTGACTACCCAAATATTTTACCATATCCGAATTTGTCATTCCCATTTGTTCCATGCGAAATTTAATCGCATCAACCGGGTCAGGTGGAGTTATAGGATAGTGTTTCATTTCATATGATTCCACTAAGGTCACTAATAAATCAAACTCATCACCGCGTGGTGTATCTTTTTTTGCTCCCCACAATTCTTCAATCCTGCTAATGGCAGATTCATAATCTTTTTCAGTTTTAATGGGTCGTATATCCATAATCAAATTGTTTTTGCATCTATTTTGTCATATTCTTTGTGAGTACCGATGAACCTCACAAAAATCACCTGAAATTCATAATCAATAGCAACTACTAATCTGTAATCATTTCCTTTAATATTAAAAACCACTCTCCCGTCTCCAAGAATACTTGCATTTTTATATCGAATTTTTAATTCATTTGAATTCTTCCACTCTGCTGATTTAGCATCATGATACCAGGCTCTCAAAGAAACCTCAGAATCGGAATACTCTGGTTTTTCAAAGAATTCTCTTATTGTTCTGAATGCAATGACTCTCATTGTGCAAAAATACTAAAAAACCTACACGATTCCCAATTTGGGATATCCAATCTTGTCAGTTTATTTGTGGGCATCCCGTTGATGTGCCTGCAATCTGGAAATACCATCTGAAGCACCCCAAAACAGCAATGATATCCAAAAGTATAACCTGGAAATCATTTCAACCGGGAACATTCACTTAGGGATACGCATGGTTCATGTTCCTGTATATTATACATTGTATTAAATCATTTGATTATCTAAAATTAGAGAATAATTCAAAAAACCTTTTTTCAATAGCGGCCACAATATCACCCTGTATCTCCTTAATTGAATTTTTATATGGAAATAATTCAATTCCTTGCATATTGCCAGGCCATTCACAGCCTTCTTCCACAGCATTCAGTGTGTTTTTCCTTCCAAGTATTGCTTGAGAATATCCTAACTCATGAATTACATTTTGTCTTGCTCTCATAGATCCATTTTTAAGTTTATCATCATTTGATAAAACTCATATTGAAATTTTTGAAGAATTTATCATTTCTTCAACAAGGTTGCATGCTTCCAGGTAATTTATGGCCTGAGCAAAATGAACATCCTCAAGTTTTTTTAAAGCTTTTATATCCACGGATATTACATCCATAACAAGGAAATCTAAACGTCTCGTACCAATCTGCTCATTTTTATAAATAACAGGCATTTCATGTTCCCTTGAAAAAGACAAACCCTGCAATGCCATTTCTTTTGCCAAAGCACGCTGATAAATGACTTCCTGAAATGCTCAGCATTCACGAATACCTTATGAAAATAGAATTAATATATGAGTAAAACCATTCCCCAAAATTTTATGCACTTCAAATGCACAGCCGAGTATTTTAGCAGTACTATCCGAATATTTATACTCTTTTTTAATCATAATCCTTTATAAATCATAGCATATCATGCTAATCAGTTTCAATCAGCGGTTAAGACATTTTTTACCACTGCCTGCATCATTTTTTCCTGATAAGCATCCCGTTTTTCAATTTTCTTTTCCAGTTCATCGCACCATGCCATTAGTTG
>CAYMLS010000310.1:0-6283 GCA_964390665.1 uncultured Bacteroidales bacterium
CCTTCATTTTGTTAATTTCTTCCTCACTCAAGCCCGAAGAAGCTTCAATCCTTATGCTCTGCTCTTTGCCAGTAGCCTTGTCTTTGGCAGAAACATTTAATATACCATTGGCATCAATATCAAATGTTACTTCAATTTGAGGCACCCCTCTTGGTGAAGGTGGAATTCCATCTAAGTGGAAGCGGCCGATGGTTCTGTTGTCTTTGGCCATGGGGCGCTCACCCTGCAAAATATGAATTTCAACACTGGTTTGGTTATCGGCAGCAGTAGAGAACGTTTCTGTTTTCTTGGTCGGGATGGTGGCATTGGCTTCAATAAGTTTGGTCATTACACCACCCAGGGTTTCAATACCGAGTGAAAGAGGTGTTACATCAAGCAGCAGCACATCTTTGATCTCACCGCTAAGTACAGCACCTTGTATGGCAGCACCAATAGCAACTACTTCATCGGGATTCACCCCTTTGGAAGGTTTTTTTCCAAAGAATTTTTCTACCACTTCCTGTATGGCAGGAATACGTGTAGAACCACCTACCAGGATTACCTCGTCGATATCAGAAGAGTTCATTTTCGCATCGCTCAATGCCTTTTTGCAAGGTTCGAGTGTTGCCTGTATCAGTTTGTCGCTCAGTTGTTCGAATTTACTTCTTGAAAGGTTGCGCACAAGGTGTTTTGGAATACCATCAACAGGCATGATATAAGGAAGATTGATCTCTGTTGAAGTAGAGCTCGACAGTTCTATTTTGGCTTTTTCAGCTGCTTCTTTCAGGCGCTGCATTGCCATGGGATCTTTTCTCAGATCAATATTTTCATCTTTTATAAATTCTTCTGCGAGCCAGTCGATGATCACGTTATCGAAGTCATCTCCACCCAGGTGTGTATCGCCATGGGTTGATTTTACTTCAAACACACCGTCGCCTAATTCGAGGATAGAGATGTCGAAAGTACCTCCACCCAGGTCGAAAACGGCAATTTTAACGTCTTTGCTCTTTTTGTCCAGCCCATATGCCAGAGAAGCAGCGGTAGGTTCGTTGATAATCCTTTTCACAGTCAGTCCGGCAACTTCGCCTGCTTCTTTGGTTGCCTGACGCTGAGAGTCATTGAAGTATGCGGGTACAGTTATGACTGCTTCGGTTACTTCAGAGCCAAGATAATCTTCGGCAGTTTTCTTCATTTTTTGAAGTACCATGGCAGATATCTCCTGAGGAGTAAAGAGGCGGTCGTCGATCTTTACCCTTGGGGTAGAGTTATCGCCTTTTACCACTTCATAAGAAACCCTGGAGCGATCGCTTGAGGTAGATTCAAATGTTTCACCCATAAAACGCTTGATGGAGGAAACGGTTTTGGCAGGATTTATAATGGCCTGCCGTTTGGCAGGATCACCTACTTTTCTTTCACCATTTTCAGTAAATGCAACAATGGAAGGGGTGGTTCTTCTTCCCTCACTGTTGGGGATTACAACCGGTTCGTTACCTTCCATTACCGCAACGCATGAGTTTGTTGTTCCTAAGTCTATTCCTATAATTTTACCCATATGTAGTTATTTTTTAAGGTTTATCGAATTTTTTTTTCGCATTGGTGGTTTCAATGATTGTGCCAATGCCTGATTTTGCCTTTTTTTGCTACAATGGCATATAAGAGATGATGATCTCAAAGGAGAATCATGAATGAATAAACGCTTAAACGTTTCATATTCAGTGACATGCGTGTATAAATAAATGGGTGACAAAAAGGCAGTTTAGGTCAGTTAAAACCGGGTAACCAGTTTTACATTGATCAGTCTGCTGGTCAAAAAATTGGGAACAGCATACAGATCGTTAGATACATCCCTGATCCAGAGATAACTGATGGTGTTGTTGATTTCCAGTAGATTAAATACTTCAGCTGTAACCCACATGCTTTCAATATGGTTGAGGAAGTTTTTTTCGGAGAACTGGGTTGCATCTCCGATGAGTTGTTTGGAAAAACCAATGTCAACTCTTCGATAGGGTGGCATGGTGGTAAGATTTCTTGATTTTTGCTCGGTAGGGGGTGCCAGTGGCAGTCCGCTGCCATACACAAGTGCCAGATTCACTTTGTAACTGGGGTTTCGGGGCAGGAAATCCTGGAAAAAGAGGCTAAATGTCAGTCGTTGATCCGATGGGCGTGGTATATATCCCAGGGGCACCTGATCACCATCATTGTTGGTAAATGTTGCCCCTTCAATTATTTCTTCGGTTTTCATCAACGACAAGCTGGCCCAGGATTCAATTCCCGGAACAAACTCTCCGTTGATCTTCATGTCAATACCAGCACCATACCCTTTTGCCACATCATTGGCATAATACCTGATCCTCACGTTGTCCAGTTCATAGGGAATGAGATTATTGAAATGTTTGTAATAAATTTCTGCGGTGTATTTAAAGGGGCGTCCCCAGATCTGCATGTTGTATTCCGAACCGAGCACCAGCTGCAAACTTTCCTGCGCTTTGTTGTTTCTGTTGATCACCCCGTTCATATCTCTGAGTTCTTTGTAAAAAGCGGGTTGCTGATACAAACCGCCCGAAATGCGGAAAACCATTCTGGGTGTTTTCACGGGTTTAAAGAGCACGGTAGCACGGGGTGAAAACAACCATTGCCGGTTAAAATTCCAGTATTGTGCTCTTATGCCTCCGGTGAGTACCAACCTTCCAAATTTATTTTCCAGTTCATGTGAGTTTTGTACGTACCCTGAAATTCTGTTGGACTGTAAAAGTATCCGGGTATTCAATGTATCTTTTAGTGTCAGGTAATCGGGGTCTGGATTGCGAGGAATGGAAAATCCTGCGGAGTCTGTCAGCGACCATTCCCGAAGACGGTCAAAAATATCTTCGTACTGGAATTTCAATCCGTATTTAAAAACATTGTTGTCGGTTACCAGTTTGGCTTTATGTTCAATATTCCAAACAATAGCATTGAGGTAATTGCGGGCATGGTTGTGAAAAGTACCCACACCCAGCGGTGTGCCTGTGGCTTCTCCAAAGTTGGAGGATCCGAAATCTGCTTCAACACGTTCGAGCAGATATTGCCCCCTGATATCGAAATTCTCGGTTTCATCGGTTTGGAACACTGATGTGATGAGTTGATATTGCTGATTTTCGGATGGTGTGTAGTTTAGTGACAAGGCACCCAGCGCAGTGAGGAATTGGTCTGCTTCCTGTCCCTGAAAGAAAACGGTGAACTGCCTTACTTCCTTAACGGTTCCAAACCTGGTGGTTTGAACATCTGGAATAAACTGGTACTGGTTTCTGGAAAAATTACCCAAAAAACTAAGGTCCCAGCGGGGGTTGAATTGCCAGGCTACAAATGCTTGTGCATCTGAGAACTGTGGTTTATAATCGCCCTGTGTGTCAAGCGTGCCCAATAGGTATTGATTGGATTTATGGCGCAATCCGACCAGATACCGGAGTTTGTTGTCAAATTTTGAATCTTCCAGATGCAAGGATCCCTCGAGCAGGCTGATGGAAAATGAACCGGCAAATGAATCGGGATTCTTGTAAGTGATGTCCAGAACAGATGCCATTTTATCTCCATATTGTGCATCAAATCCACCAGCGGAAAAAGAAATGGATGAAACCAGGTCTGAATTTAAAAAACTAAGTCCTTCCTGCTGTCCGCTTCTTATCAAAAAGGGGCGGTAGATCTCTATGCCATTAACATACACCAGATTTTCATCATAGTTGCCCCCTCTTACGGAGTATTGTGAAGAGAGTTCGGTGGCAGAGCTAACACCCGGCATGGTTTTCACAAGGTTTTCCACCCCATTTCCAGGGCCGGGTATTATGGCAGTGAGGTTGGGGTCTATTTTGGTATACTGCCCCGAAATGATCTGTCTTTCACGTATTTCTATATCGGGAAGGTTGGTTGCAATGGGTAAGAGGACGATCTCCATTACTTTTTGCTGTCCGGGTTGGAGAATGATTTTTTTGGTCACACTTTGGTATCCTAAAAAACTAAAAAGTATTTCGTGCTCAACATTGGGATCTATCTGAATTGTGAAAAAACCATTGCTGTTTGTGGTGGTGCCTGTGCGTGTGTCCTTCAGGGAAACACTCACGAATTCCATAGGCATGTTGTTTTCATTTTGAACGGTTCCGCTCAGTATACCCTGCTGTGCAATAGCAGGGGGCATAATTACCCACAAAATCAGGGAGAAAAGAAGGAAGAATTTTTTATGAAAACCGGGCACGATATAATTTATATGTTGAATTTGGGGCACAAAAATACAAAAAGATGGCATGCACCATCACAAAAATACTCTTTAAACCAAACCCTTTTTTTTCATTTTAATTATATGGGTTTGGGTTTTTTTTCAGGATATTTAAAAATAATGGACCATCCCGAAAAACTCCCCCCAAAAGAAAGGAAAAATTGAATGAATCGAAAGGGTCCCCTGAGGAACCGGGGATGTTTGCGAATCAGGCACATATATTCATGAAAACAACTGATTTGGAGTTCATTGGTTAGAATGGTCATAGCAGGAAAGGCAGACGATCTGTTAAGTGTCTGCCATTAAATTCGGTTTCAGGGATAAGGATCATTCAGAAAATACCGCTTTTGGCAAATATTTTTTTATATAAATTCCTGAGGGATGACAGTGGTTTGTTCATCAAAAAAGATGTGCTAAAAAAGCAGGGGGTAACGCTTCGATATTTGAACAGTGTTGCATTATATTATGGCGTATTCTCTGGCGAAACAGTTGATCTGCTAATCCTTTCGTTTAAAATCTCCGTCTTTCCAGGCTTTGAAAAACTTTGCCCAAGCAAATGGGTCGAATATCCGCATGGGAGGTCGCTGCCCTGCATAATACAAGCGTTGGGTATGTTGGTTGTTCATGTTTCTGTAAGCGGAGTATCCGTCGAGGGGCATTTTTTCCAATCTTTCGCGCATTTCTTCTCTTTCGAGGTTTCGCATGGCACGGTCGTAATCATCATCGGGGATTTCGGTATTCAGAAAGGCATACCGGAATTGTTCGCGGGTGGGCCAGGGATAAATGACGGTTTCAGGCAGGTTGATGGTATCACGTGTCATCAGTTGTATGGCAGAATATCTTTGTGAAGAGAGTGTGTCGGGGACAACATAATTGATTTCTTTAAAACCCACAGCAGTAAACCTTAATGTATCGAGTTCGCGCACAGCAATAGAGAAAAATCCCTGAAAATCAGTAATGGTTCCCCGGCGGGTATTTTTTACCCATATATTGGTAAATGGCACGGGTTGCAAACTATCGCCCGTTACAACCAGTCCGCTGAATTGAACCACTTTTCTTTTCTCCGGCTTCGGTGCAGGTTCTTCCTGCCCATACAACAGAAAACTGATCGCCACCAAAAGAAAAACGCCCAAAAATCGTAGGTAAATATGTTGATGTTTAAATATTGTCATTCTTTTTCCTTCATTGATTTGGCGTTAAAAATAACGATAATAGAAAAGATACTTTGCTTTTCAGAAAGATATTTTCCATTTTTAACATCCCTGCATATAATTTGACGGCAGAAACCATCAGTAAATGGTATATCTTTTCAGGCAGTTCTTATTGTTGAACGTATATGCGAAGGAGAAGTTTATAGCGTTTGCTGGTTTGTGGAAAAACCTTTCTTCTCCGTTCAATTGTTTTTCAATGCAATAATTATTCCCCTGTTCTAAAACCCAATCAGAATCTCTACCCGAAGCTATTTTTGTTTTCAATGCTCATCAGATCCGTACAAGTTAGAAATGTCATTTGATGGCAATAGGATCAAAAAAGTGAGGAGCAAAAAAAAACTGCTACAAATGCAGCAGTTTTAAATTCATTTATATCGTTTCGGTTTTTAAGCGTTGTAAAAACCTTTTGCAGTTGCCTCTTTAAGGGCACTAGCAATGCCTTTTTTGTTGATGATCCTGATTGCTTTTGATGAAACCTTTAACGTTACCCAGCGGTCTTCTTCAGGAATATAAAACCTTTTCACCTGCAAATTGGGGAAAAATTTTCTTTTGGATTTTATGTTCGAGTGAGATACATTATTACCGCTGATGGGTTTCTTTCCTGTGATCTGGCAAATACGTGACATCTTAAGAATATATTTTTTATTTGATAACTAAACTTTTATCCGTTTTTTTGGGAGTGCAAAGTACGGAATTATTTTTTTTATAGACAAATGTTTTTTCACTTTTCTTTCCTGTTCTACTCAAATCCACAAGAAAAATTCAATTGGACTTAAAAATGGGTTTCTCCGTAAATTTCTAACTATTTTTCAGGATACGGGATTAAGAATATGCTGGAAAACTTAAA
>CAYMLS010000311.1:0-6275 GCA_964390665.1 uncultured Bacteroidales bacterium
GTAATCCAAAACCACCCTTCCGTATAATGGCACCCAGCGGCGCACCTATCATAAACAAAAGCATACAGGCAATAGAAAGGGTGAACTTGCGGTGATATTCGATTTCGTAACGGGCCAAACTACGGTTTCGCTGCCTGAACTCCTGATGCGAAAAAATGGAACTTTCTTTGGTTTGCCTGATGGCATTCATCGTTTGACCTGTTATTTGTTTCAAATAAGTGGGATTACTTTTTTCAAAAATATCGTAATAATAAGCACTGTCATTTTCGTGCAACTCCGTTCTTTCCAAACTATCCATTATGCTGTAATAGTATAGTTTGGAACGGGTGTTCAACATAAAATCATCTTGTTTTTTCCTGAGTTCATTACGAAGAGAATCCTGAAAAAACACAAGCTGATTCAGGTTTAACATCCTGAAATGAGAACGGAAAAGATCCTGATCTGTGCGTTCAAGTGAAAAGTCACTTAAATCAAATTTTATGATCTGTTCATCAAAATGTGTACGTTGAAATGGTTTTGATTTATCGCGGGAATTTTCAGGTTCCACATCCTGGTAGTTGCTCCCCTCGTAAAGGGTAAGAACCAGGAACTGTTTATCTTCAGTCATTTTCATGGTTCCCCACTCTGCTGTTGTAAGGTTTACATTGCCTCTGCGATCGGTGTGATCATATATTTTTATTCCACGCAGTGTGCTTCCATCGCCTTCTTTTTCTTCCACTTTGATCACATAGTTATCAATCCCCTTATAGTAAATACCTTCAAGGATATTGAAAGCAGGTCTTTGCTGCCTTACATCATAGAGCAACGAACCCATCTTCAGGTTGGCATTGGGCAATACATTGTTGGAAAAATAAAAGGCAGCAATAACCAGAAAACCGGAAATAAAAACAAGAGGCATCATGATTCTTGTAAGGGAAATACCGGCAGACTTCAGAGCAACAAGTTCATAACTCTCTCCCAAACTACCCATGGTCATGATGGAAGACAGCAGAATGGCCAATGGCAAGGCCATAGGAACAAAAGTGGCGGAAGCGTAAAACAGCAATTCACCAATAATATACCATTCCAAACCCTTTCCTACCAGATCATCAACATATTTCCATAAAAACTGCATCAACAAAATGAACAGCGCAATGAAAAATGTCATGACGAAAGGTCCTATATAAGTTTTAATCAGAAGATTATATAACTTCTTCATCTGCGAATAATTTGTAAAAACAAGCAGAATAACGGCTCCATTTGATGCCTACCAACGGGGCATAGCCATGTTTGCTTTTTTACAGGTGTTTAGTGTAAGCAAAAAACTCATGATTTTCATGTGTGCGTGAAAAATAAAGAACCGATATTACGTTATCTCAGAACCAGACGAACAAAGAATTTACAAATTCATCTGATCCCGAATTCACAAAAACACACTTGCATGAAACAGATTTTAATGATCCTTTATTTTGACTGCTCGTTCAGATTACATTAAAAATCAATAATTTTGATCTTTACAGCATTTGGTTTGCAAAGATACAACTCATGGGCAATTTAAAAGGTATAATTTAGTATTTTAATCAACAACAAAGACGGAAAATGACAGGAACGAAAAACGATTGAAATATATAAACATATGAACAAATGGGATGAATATATCAGGGATTTTTTGATGTTTCTGAGGTTTGAAAAATCTCTTTCCAGAAACAGCGTTATTGCCTATGAAAAAGACATTCACCAGATGAGAAAATTCATTACAGAAAACCATAACGGAATTTATCCTTCGCAAGTATCTACAGACCAAATTTCTCATTTCCTGCAATCCCTTGCCAGTGTATCTGAACGCTCGCAGATGCGGAAATTATCGGCCATCAAAACGTTTTACAATTTCCTGCTCACTGAAAATCTGATCGACAAAAATCCGGCTTCATTGGTTACCGGCCCCAGACCTGGCAGAAAACTACCGGTAGTGCTGGAAGTGGAAGAGATCAATCAAATGCTCAGCAGCATTGATCTGAGCTTGCCCGTGGGACAAAGAAACAGAGCCATCATTGAAGTACTGTATGGCAGCGGGCTAAGAGTGTCGGAACTGGTGGAAATGAAAATAGATGATATTTTTTTTGAGGAAGAATTTCTCAAAATAACAGGCAAAGGAAATAAACAAAGACTGGTACCCATTGGCAATGAAGCCCTCAAACAATTGAATTTATATTTAAAAAACTATCGTCAGAAGATCTTACCTGCCAGGGGATTTGAAAACTATGTTTTTTTAAATGGAAGAGGGAAAAACCTTTCCCGCGTAATGATTTTTATGATCGTTAAGGAATTGGCGGCAAAAGCAGGAATATCCAAAAACATCAGCCCTCATACATTCCGGCATAGTTTTGCCACTCACCTGGTAGAGGGTGGTGCAGACCTGAGGGCAGTGCAAGACATGCTCGGACATGAATCCATTACAACAACAGAAATTTACACACATCTCGACAGACAATACCTGCGCGAAAATCTGATATCCTACCATCCCAGAGGAAAAATCTGAAAAGCAGAAACCCTCTTCTGTCATTTTTTAGAAAATTGTGACCTGCCAGTCGTGATCCATTCCGAAAAATACAATCCAGGGGTGATAATTTCCGTTATTTGTGCAAAGGATGTTGCGCTAAAAAATCCAGGAAAATACATCGTGAAAACCCTGAGAAAAAAACCGAAAATATGGGTGTTTTGTGTGAATTTTTCTGGTTAATTTTGTACAGCAGAAACCTATCGTTTATTTGATCACAAATTCTTCAACTTACCACTTTTAATGATCTATTCAGGAATTATCCGATTTATAATTATCTTTCTACATCTAACCTTTTTTACCTCCATTTCCATCCAGGCACAAACGGCAAACGATGCATACAACAGGGGTGTATACCTCATGGCCGCCAGGGAGTACAAAACAGCCATCGACCAATTTCAGCAAGCCATTGAGAAGGTGCCTTATTTTTATGAAGCCTATTTTGAAATGGGTAAATGCTACATGCATTTACAAGAACCCGACAGTGCTATCAACAAATTTACACTTGCCATTGAACACAATCAGGAATTTTCGGATGCTTACTTCAAAAGAGGTATAAGTTATTTCCAGAAAGGTAGGATAGATCAGGCACTCGAAGACTACAATACTGCCATTGAATTAGACCCTGATAACATTGATATTATACTGAAAAGATCTGAAATACACATCAGAAACAGCGCTACAGAACTTGCCATTGCTGATCTGAACTTTGTTATCGAATCAGGACATCAAAACGCTAATGTATACTTCAACAGGGGCAAACTTTTGCAACAACAAGGCGAAAATGAGGCAGCACTCAATGACTTCACCGCTGCCCTTGATCTGGATCCTGACCATGCTGAATTGAGATTTGAGAGAGGATTACTTTACAATAACATGGAAGCGTATAAACTGGCAGCAGAAGATTTTACCGTTGCCATTGATCATGGAATTACCTCGCAAAATATTTTTCAACTCAGGGCAGATGCTTTCTTTCATTCAGAAAACTACACCAAAGCCATAGAGGAATACACCAGGATGATCAATCAATTCAGGCAAAGAAATGAAGATACTTATTACAACAGGGCTCTTTCTTATTTTTATGCTGAGGAATATGAACCTGCTGCCCGTGATTTCACAAGAGTTGTCGGGCAAAACAGAAACAGGGAAGATGCCTATATTTACCGCGCTGAGGCATATTTTAAACTTGGAAGAGAATCGCAGGCCATGACTGATTACAGAATATTGATGAGAATCAATCCTGAATATGCGCCTGCTTACGAAAGACGTGGACTGATGTATCTCGAATCGGGAAAAATAAAAGAAGCGCTGGAAGACCTCAACACAGCCATTGAGATCAATCCAACCGCCGAATCTTATTATCTGCGCGCCGCCATCCACGCCCATAACAATAACCAAACAGAGGCCTGCTACGATCTGGAAAAAGCAGCTTCAATGGGGCACGAAGAAGCGGCAGAAAAAAAAGCAATATTTTGTAATTAGTACCAGCAAGAAAACACCTGTTGCGGCGTTATCGTAGTCTTCAATAAAGAGAAATCCGAAAAGAAAACGCCTGCTTTTCATCCTTCGTAAACCTTGCAATGGACGTTTCTCCCTGGCACATTTCAATAAAACAGTGTTTTCTGTTGGGTAAATAATATTCGTAAAACCATTCTTCAACATCCCCCTACCTTTCATGCAGATTTAATTCCCCAGGTTGTTTAAAAAAGATAAATTTGCACATCTCTTTTTACTCAAAAACTTTAAAAAAACAAACGCATGAAAAAGCACATGATGATTATTGGCGCTATGCTATTGATGCTTTCCTGTGTGGAAAACACACCCCGGAACAACCAGGATGAAAAAGCCGCGGAACCTGCCAGAGATGGCATTTTCCTGCACATTACTCATGACCATGATGATCCGCACCGTGTCCTGATGCCTTTGCAAATGGCTACCATGATGGCACCCGGGAAAGATGTTTTGATCTATCTTGACATTGATGCAGTTAATCTGGTGACCAAAGATGCTGAAGACATTACCTACGGACATTTTACACCCATGAAAGAATCCATGAACAATTTACTGGAAATGGGTGTAAGTATATACGCTTGTCCGGGATGTATGAAAATTGCAGGCATAGAAGAATCTGATCTTGCAGAGGGCATCCAGGTGGCTGAAAAAGAAAAATTCTTCAGTTTTACTGAAGGCAATATTGTTTCACTGAGTTACTGACCTGTGAATATTGCCAGACATTCGCATACCAATGCAACATAAAATTTTAAAAGGGAGACCCTGGAAAATATTTTTCAGTCTCTCCCTTTTTATGCTAATCTTATCTTTATTATGATATTAAGCGGAAAGGAAATTGCATCCAAAATGGGAAAAGAAATCATTATCAACCCATTTCATCCCAGGCAATTAAACCCCAACAGTTACAACCTGAAGTTACACAACGAACTGATGGTGTATGATCAGACGACCCTTGACATGAAAAGGGAAAATACTGCCACAAAGATACCCATACCCGAAGAAGGTCTGCTCTTACAACCCAATACCCTGTATTTGGGCAGAACGGTGGAATACACCAAGACCAATCACTATGTGCCTATGCTTGAAGGACGAAGCAGCATCGGCAGACTGGGTATGTTTATACACGTGACTGCCGGATTTGGAGATGTGGGGTTTGAAGGATTCTGGACACTGGAGATATTTGTTATTCAACCCCTTGTTATATACCCATTTATTGAGGTTTGCCAAATTTACTACCACAACATTGATGGAGATTTCGACACCTATAAGCATGGAAAATACCAAAAAAACCATGATATACAACCCAGCATGCTTTTTAAAGACTTTGATCCATTACCGTAACAACAATGTCCCTCTGTTCTCGTGGTCCATCAAACTCGCATAAAAAAATATTTTGCCAGGTAGACAAAGCCATTTTGCCATCCATAACGGGTATGGTCTCCTGAGGTCCAACAATGCCTGCTTTTAAATGTGAATCTCCATTTCCATCCTGTTGATCGTGTAACCAAACTCCTTGTGGAATGATTTTTTTCAAAAGGTTTATTACGTCGGTCTGCACTGAATCATCCCAGTTTTCCTGGATCATAATTCCGGCAGTAGCACCCCTCACGTAAACATTTACCAATCCTGCAGAAATACCTGAATTATCTACAATTCCTTCCACTTCCCGGGTAATATCATACAAACCCTCCCGGCTTTTCGTTTTACATTGAACTATCTTTTGCATTGGCGTCATTTTAAGGTGGATGATAAATATAAAATAATCTATGTATTACAACACAAAGAAACATGTTTTTCTTTCCCTTATGGTAAATATTTATCTGGCGGTACCTTCATAACATACCCCTGAAAAAACAGGAGATGGCATCCGGGCATCAAGGTGAAAGAAACTGAACACAATTTACAATTCCATAAATTTTTTGAAATTTCTCCCTGCACTTCCAAATAACAACAAAATGATAAAAGGAACCAGGGAAACAGGCATCAAAAAAAAAGATATGAAGGTGCTGACAATCTTTCAACAAACACAATATCCACAGATGAAGAAAACAATACAATTGATGCCTCAGAAAGATTTTGCAAAGCAGAATATTCCTATTTCTCGTAGGTTATGCAACTAAAAATTTCGTACATTTAAAAAAATATTCATGTTGTCAAACCTATTTAGTCTTTGCAAGAAAACCCACGATTTTATCTGTGCTTGATAAAGAAAGCGTCAAGTGCAAGG
>CAYMLS010000312.1:0-6225 GCA_964390665.1 uncultured Bacteroidales bacterium
GTTCCCATCCAAGTGTAAACAAAGAAAGCGGCTTTAGTCGAATTTAAATTACTTGGAAAAAGGGTGTGGAAATTCATCTGTTTATTATCGGTCAGATGGAACATCCAGTATAATCATCCTCGTGTGTGTTTAATGCTTAATCATGGATGTTTCATCTGTTTATAATTTTATTAAATAGGTCCCCGTTCTTTTCTTACGGGGGAGCTCGCCAGAACGCTGACTACATGCTTTACATTCCGCGCATTATTATCATGGGCTTGTACTTCGACATGCTCAGTAGAACTGTGTCAAAATCTTTGTCATGCCCGGTTCATCATCTTCTTTAATGAAACTGAAGTCCTGGCAATAGGTTTCTTCAGTAAAAACTCAGTGACATCTTTTCTTTTCCAGAGCAAAATAGAAGTTTTTCCTCTTTCTTGACACTTATTCATGACAGGGCAAATGATTTTTAGGTATTAAAGTATAATTGATTTAAATTTAACAAAATAAATTTGAGCGGGGCGATCAAAACTTTTATCTTTGCCTGCAAGAATCTGAATTAATAATCAGGGAGAAAAAAGGAGGGGAAGCACAGATATCAAAAAAGCACTTCCCCACACCCGCTATTCCCCTTAAATTGAAAGGAGGTTACCATGCAAAGATAAGCAAAATATGATAATTACAGTTTATTGAACTGTTCTTTTGAAATGATAAACAAGGAAAATGAAAATATGTGGTTATTTACTTTGTATTTAAAATTCAACAAAAATGAAATTTAAAAAAGCATTAATAATCAGTATTACAGTTTTATTGTCAGTTATCATTTATTCATGTGAGAGCGATAGTTTTTTTGAGGACAAACTCACCGAAAATAAGACTTCAGAGATTATAAAAAACAATGGGGTTTCCTTAAATACTCTCAGTATTCCCGACTATGAATACTTTTTTAAGATAATTGAAAGTAGCGGAGAAAAAAGGAATAATTTGCTATATGAGATCATTAAAGATAATTCATTTGTATCTTATGCCGAAGTCTATGAAGAGTTTTTGGAAAAGATTGACAATGATAAATTAACTAAAGATCAATATGATGAAATTTTAAGAGAATATGATGACATTATTAAAATTGAGGACAATGCGATTATCCCACGTATAAGGCATATTCGTTTAAGAGATTTAATTAATCGTAATGGGATATTGAGGGTAGGTGATCATGTTATGAAATATACCGAAACACAAAAGTATATTTCAATAAATGGTAGTTTGGATGATATTGAAAAAGCAATATTATCTAAATCACATGTTGATGGTGTTTATGATTATACATATTTGCGACTAAAAGATGTGCAGACAAAGACACTTTGCGGAGTTAGTCAATGGGCTCGTTATACTCATACAAATGAAAGAAGGGCAACTATTAGTTGTTATGGATATTTTGAAACAGAACCATATACAGGGTATTATTGCGTAACTCCTGATAATCCTGTTTTAGAATATAAAGCATATGCCTATACTGAAGGGTATCCCGAGAAAAAAAATATATGGAATAATTGGGTAAATTATAAAACTACCAATAAATTGGATTTAAACTATAGAGCCACTACTTTTGACCCCAATGCAGATATTATAGAGGTAGATTATTACAAGTTTAATAATTATAATGATATTGGAATTGACCATCAGGAATTGATACGTGAAGGATATGATTGTACTAGTGAACAAGCAAATTATCAGATTCAATTTAGAGGCATGTATCCAAACAAATACCAAACAAGAGGGATAGATGATAATTGGGCTGAAATTAATTGTGGTTCTCGCTAGTTCTTAATTTTGTAAGAATAAAAATGAAAAGTATTCAATTAAATCAGATTAATTATATTCATGACTGATCTGAGGAGTTTTTTAAATCAACTCCTCAGATTATTCTAAACAAAAGCAAAAAAGTCTTCATCACCACAATATGAATTCAAAACTCATTTTATCAATCTTAATCTCTTTGATCTGGTTTTCAGGTCATTCATCTAATACCTGTGGTTATGTATTTGACAAAGAAACAGGAGAGCGGCTAATTGGTGTAAATATAACCAATACAACCACTTTTACCGGGGTTGCCACCAACCATCAGGGGTATTTTTGCTTTAATCCACAACCCGGGTCAATATGGGTCTTTTCTATGGTGGGTTACCAGAGTGATACTTTGATAATAAACTCTGATACTCCCGGGTTTTTAAATATGGAGTTAACACCCATTACCTATGAGTTGCAAACCGTGGAGGTTGTGCAGGCTCAAACGGAGTATAACTTCCTGAAGGGGTTAAAAAGGATGAATTCTGCAGCTTTAAATCAGATTCCCGCCATGGGGGGTGAACGTGATCTGGTAAAAGCAATTTCGGTATTGCCCGGTATCAGCATGGGTATGGAGGGTTTTTCAGGCATTACCATACGGGGCGGAGGTACCGACCACAATCTTTTTTTGTTGGATGGCGTACCGGTTTACAATTCAGGGCATTTGTTTAACTTTTTATCCATTTATAATGCGGAAGCGGTAAATGATATCGCCATCTACAAAAATGCCTTTCCTTCCAAGTACGGTGGACGTTTGGCGTCTGTTTTGGATGTAAGTTTAAAAGAAGGTAATTTTAATGAAACTGAATTTAAGGCAGACCTGGGGTTGATTACCTCCCGGTTAACCCTGGAAGGTCCTTTGGGTAATGCAGGAAAAACCTCCTATATGTTGGCTGCCAGAAGCACTTACCTTGATTTATTTAAAAACAGGAGCTTACGGGAAATCAGGGAAAGGCCTTTGGGGGAAATTTATGCACCTGGTTATGTTAAAGAAAGTGACTTTGGTTACACCTTTTCAGATGTAAGCGCTAAAATAACCCATCGTGCAAATAGCAGGAATTGGTTCTTTGCTACACTGTATACCGGTTTTGATAATTACAGGGTGTATGAGACAAGTTATGGTTCTAAAAGTGAGCTGAACCTAAGAAGGAGTAACATGCTGATCAGCTTAAAATCGCATCATTTAGTTTCCGATAATTTTTATCTGGAATTCATTGCATCCTTAAACAGAGAATCCAATCTGCTTAAGGATTTTATTGAGGAATCTTCCGTCACAACTTATTTCGATGTTGAAACAAATACCCTAACAAATACTATTTATCTGGAAAACAAAAAACACTTAACCAATGCCAATTCAATACTGGATTATAGCGGTACAGCACAGTTCAGTTATAATATGGCAAATTTGGGTTTGATTACCGGGGGGGCAGGAATTATAAACCACCAGTACCAGCCCATGGACCTTACACAATTAGTGGAAGACTCAATTGATATCATACAGGAAATAAATCTTGATAATGGCGTTTTTAATGCCTTAGAGTACTATCTGTTTGCTGGCTACGAAAAAACTTTTTTTAATCAACTAAGTGTTGACCTTGGAGTTAGGTTATCAGGTTTTCTGAATGAAGGGACAAGCTATTTTATGCCTGAACCCAGGGCTTCTTTGGGTTATAAATTAACAGAACAAAAGGTTTTGAATCTGTCCTTTGCACGAATGACACAATACAATCATGCACTGATAAGGAACGAACAAATCATGCAAAACACCATCTGGGTACCTTCTACCGATCGCATTCGTCCCCAGAGATCCACTCAGTTGTCTTTGAGTTATTTGCATACTTTTAGCAATTCGGGGTACTCTTTTGAGTCAGGCATTTATTACAAGGAGATGGACGACCTTGTTTTTCTTGATGTGAGTCTGGATCAGATTTTTCCTTTTTATAACTGGGAAAGTGAATTGTTGTCAGGTGGAATAGGCCAGGGTTATGGATTTGAATTATCACTGGAGAAACAAAAGGGAAGGATTACAGGCAGTACAAATTATACCTACTCCAACCATCAAAGGCAATTTGATGAGGTAAACAGGGGGGACTGGTTTCCCTACAAGTATAACCGTTCGCATGAGTTCAATATCCTGGTTTCTTATAATACTACAAGGAACTGGGATCTTGGTTTTTACTGGACCATAAGCAGTGGGGTTTGGAATAACTTTCCCAATGGGCAGGTGGAAGATAATCCATTTGGTTGGGGATATTATGCATACACTGGTATAAATAATTACCGTGTACCCACCTACCACCGGTTGGACCTATTTGCTTCATGGACCAAAGAACTGAAGAATGAGCATACCCTGGGGTTTGAATTTAACATCTACAATGCTTACAACCGACATAACTCAAGTTACATGTATATCGATCACATCCGTGATTATGATTCGCAGGGTAATACAACCGGGCCAGGCAGAAGAGTAATAAAATCGGTTACCTTTTTGCCCATTATTCCCACTTTGAATATTTCTTATGAATTGTAAATTATAGAATATTATGAAAGCATTTTGGATTATTATTTCTGTTCTGATTATCTTTTTCACAGGTTGCGAAAGAGAGAAAATAATTGATCCCGATTTTATGTTTAAATCAGATTTGGTTTGTACCGGATTTTTGCAAAGAAACGGACAGGCATTGGTTTACATACAATCCACCAAAAATCCCTTTAATGATACTGAAAATCAAGATATTGAAAGTAGCGTGCAACTCATCAAGGATGATGATTTTGTCAAGGATTTGGTAAAAACAGAGAATGATCTGTTTGTAAGTGATACCATCGTGGTTAATTCCGCTGAAGATGTTTTCAAAATAGAAGTTAAGACGGATGAGTTTGGAGTTACTTATTCGGATTGGGTGAATGTGCCTGAAAAAGTAATTATTGATAGTGCCGCTATCAGACTAATTGATCAACGTAATCTGAATGTGACTTTGTATTTTAATGATCCTGAGCAAATCAATTACTATGCGATTACTTTAAAGGCATGCGGTTTAGAAGGAAATTGTGTGAATTGCGAGAGCAATTATATTCATTTTAACCCTTTCAGTGCTTTTGATGATACAATGATTACAGATGGAGCAATCAGAAGGTCATATCAGGTTGTAAACACGGATGATGAAGGGAATTTGCTGATTTCAAACCTTGAAATTATTCTCTATCATCTTGATGAAAACATGTACAAATATTATTCATCCCTGCAGGAAGAAGAAGGTTCTTTTGCTGATATGTGGGTGGAGCCAACGGTAGTATTTTCCAACATAAAGAATGGATATGGAGTTTTTGGTGCTTTTGCATCCGACACAATCCATCAAAGTATAATTTCAAACTAAACCAATAAAAAATGAAGCATTTTGTATGGATAATGATTATGATTGGATTTTGCTATTCTGCAGAAAGTCAAACATCTTTAAGAATATTCGCTGGCTCTCATTATACATTCTCTCACCTAAATGTCATTGAGGATAATGGCATTGCAAGACATGGTAATTTTAGTCCTTACTATGGTTATTCCGCTGGAGTGGGGGTTAATGTAGGTCTTATTAAAGACTTTAGCCTTTCCTTAGATGTATTGTATTCTTTCAAGCAACTTTATTATGAAACAAGAAACCCACAAAATCCATCTTGGAAGAATTATTTTTCATTAATCAAATCTGATTTAATGATTGGGTATCATATTCCTTACTTTACCGGGGATTTTAAAATTAATATATGCAGTGGATTGGGGGTTGGATACAATATCGAAACTGACTATGTGTTCTTTAAAGGCAATGATCTGGACTTATCATTCCTGGGGCAGATTGAGTTACGATATGGAAATTTTTCCATCGTTCCTTATGCTGACCTGTCTTTGTTTCCCTATGATATTATAGAATTCAATGGTATCGCAAGATTAAAAGAAAACCGGTTGCTCCATACCTACGGGGTTGGTTTGAGGTATTATATTCCGCTTTCAAGGGGTTCAAAATCAATTGCTGAATAAATGACCCTTCGGCTTCGCTCAGGGTGGGACAAGGAAGAATGACCCTTGGACTTCGCTCCCTTCGGCTTCGCTCAAGGTATGGGGTCTTTACCTCAACCTCAACCCCAACCTCAAACCTACCCCCTCTTCGCCCATACCCTTTTTCCATCAAAGGTAACGGCCAGTTTCATGATGTTCTGGCAGCCTTGCTGGCGCAGCAGGGTTTCGTACTGGCGCTCTTCGATCTGGGCGAGGGCGGCGGCGAGGTAATACGGAACCCATTCCGCTTATTCTGCATCTCTATAAAAAATCCTTTCAGGTATCCGGTTTGCAAAAAATGGACAGAATATTTTTACGAATTGCTTTTAAATCTTGAAAATAGATATAAATGTTAAAAA
>CAYMLS010000313.1:0-1241 GCA_964390665.1 uncultured Bacteroidales bacterium
CAAAAAAACATTTATTTTTGATGCATAAAAAGAGTATAAACCTAAAAAGCAAAACCACGCACACCAGAAACACCAAATCAGGGGACACACAGCAGCGCATAAGGAAAAATACCAAAATTTGCATTATCTTCCTTCAATCAGGCTGTTACACCCGAAAAAGAGTTGTGCTATAGTAATGATAAGGGCAAGGGTGGGATGGGGGCGTTGTGCATAAGCGGAGAAAAAGAAACGACAGAGGTAAATTTGCTGCAAAAGAAAGAAATAAGGAAAAGCCAACCCGAATTTGGCACATTTGCAAGCCCTTACCCAAAGGCTGATGTTTCGGCTTGTAAAAGAGCCAGATTTTTGCCTTCGCTCTCGAAGTAAACTATTATTTTTGATATTTTGATAAAAAGGATTATATAAATGAAACTATACGAAACATTAGAAGAACAACTCAAACAAGAGCCTAACTTCGTGACAGATAATGGCGAATTAAAAAAGTGGGTTGTGATAAATAAAGCCCGGAACTTTGATGAAGAATTGATTGGATTACTACTGGACAATCAGGAATTAAAGGAAAAATTCTTCGTTGAAGTAAAAGGAACAATGATTTTTAACCAAAACCTGTTTATTCAATTTCTTGAACAGAAAAATTACCTGAACGACAGCTATACAAAATTTAAAAACAAAGTAGGTTTAACCCTTGATGGAAAATACCTGAAACAACGGAACGAAGTTGCTTTGGTATGGCCGTTTAAAGATTGTATATTGGAAGGTGGACAAAGCCGTGAGGAGCAAAAACGAGAAGAAATATTCTTTAACGAGACACTTGCACAAGATGAAATAACACAATTGCTTGAACCAAAAGTCTTAACAAATTCCAAAATTTATGACAAAGATGGTGAACATCCATTTGAAAAATTCAATCGTAATTCAGAATTTAACAAACAACGCGGATTACCTGATCATACAATAACAGACAACTTAATTATTAAAGGAAATAATCTTCTTACACTACACTCTATTCTTAAAGAATTCAAAGAAAAGATCAAGTTAATATATCTTGATCCCCCCTTTAATACGGGAGGAAGTATGGAGATATTTACATATAATAATTCTTTTAACCATTCAACCTGGTTAACATTTATGAGAAATCGGATCCTAATCGCTAAAGAGTTTTTGACCCAGGATGGTTTCATAGCAATTGCCATTGATCACGTAGAGTTATTCTATTTAGGTGTTCTGTGTGATGAAATATT
>CAYMLS010000313.1:1251-4801 GCA_964390665.1 uncultured Bacteroidales bacterium
GTCTGGTTACCATTTTAATAAACCCAATGGGCAGGCAAAATGCTCGATTTTTTTCACCTACAACTGAGTATTTATTAGTTTATGCTAAGGATGCAAGAATAGCAGAGTTCAACAGGGTTGTGCTTGATGATGAGAAATTGAAAGAGTTTGATCTTTATGACGATAAGAGCAGATATAAGTTAAAAAAATTCTTACATAATCATAAAAAAGGTAGTAGATCCAATAAACAAAATAATTGGTATCCAATATATGTTTCTACCGATTTAAAAGAAATTTCATTGGAAAGAAAAGATGGATACCACGAGTTATACCCAATAAATGATAAGGGGATAGAACGCAGTTGGATGACAATAAAGGATACTACTAAGGATAATATTGATAATAAAGAAGTAGTTGTAAAGAAAGATAAAGATGGTAAAATCGAATTATTCTATAAATTTAGGGAACAGCAAAGATTTCCCACACATTGGATTGATAAGAAATACAATGCTAATCATCACGGCATGAGACTTTTGGAGAAATACACTGAAAAGCGATTTTTTAGTTACCCCAAATCGATGTATGCAGTAATGGATGTAATAAAGATTATGACTAAACAAAATGATATTATATTAGATTTCTTTGCGGGAAGTGGAACTTCTGGTCATTCTATATTAGAATTAAACAATCAATTTTCGTCTAAAAGGCAATTTATTTTGATAGAACAAATAGAGAACCATGTTTCTATACAAATAGAAAGACTCTCAAAAGTTATTCAAGAAAGCAAAGGATTCAAACAGAATGAACGTCATGAGAAATTTACCTATATAGAACTTAAGAAGAACAATGAATTTTTTATTCAATTGATTGGGGAATCTACAAATACCGAAGAGTTACTCGATTTATGGGGAAAAATGAAAGAAAAATCATTTCTTAATTATAACGTCGATATTAAAAAACAGGAGGAACATATTGAAGAATTTAAACAATTATCTTTAGAACAGCAAAAACAGCATTTGCTTGAACTACTGGACAAAAACCAGCTGTATGTCAATCTTTCATCACTTAAAGATGAGGATTTTGCCTGCACAGATGAAGAAAAGAAATTAACCGGTGATTTTTACCAACTAAATATAGACAAGTGATGTCCGGCAAAAACGAATTACAAAAAATAGAAAACTTTGTCATTTTCCAGACAGATACAGGAAAAGTGAATGTGGAGGTGTGTTTTCATAACGATACGCTTTGGATCACTCAAAAAGCTATGGGCATACTCTTTGAAAAGGGCCGAAGTACAATTACTGAACATCTAAGCAGGATTTTTACGGAAGGAGAGCTGGATGAAAAAGTGGTATGTCGGAATTTCCGACACACCACTCAACATGGCGCTGTTAAAGGAAAAGAACAGGAAAGGGAAGTGAAATATTACAACTTGCGGGCTGTTACAGCCGTTGGCTATCGGGTAAATTCGCATAGGGCTACCGAGTTTAGAAAATGGGCTACGGAAATTCTTCATGAGTATATCATTAAAGGATTTGCTATGGATGATGAGCGCCTGAAGCAGATGAAGCATTTTGGGAAAGACTACTTTGATGAAATGCTGGAGCGTATTCGTGAAATACGCCTGAGTGAACGTCGTTTTTACCAGAAAATAACGGATATTTACGCCCTTTCTGCAGATTATGACAAAAACGATGAAGCCACCAAAGCGTTTTTTGCTACCGTTCAAAACAAATTGCATTGGGCGATACAGGGTAAAACGGCTGCTGAAATTATTTATTCGGAAGCCGATGCCCAAAAGCTATACATGGGCTTGAGAACATGGAAACATGCACCTGAAGGTAAAATTTTGAAATCCGATGTAAGCATTGCTAAAAATTACCTTGAACAAGAGCACCTGAAACAATTGGAACGCCTGGTAACAGCTTATCTCGATTTGGCAGAGAATAGAGCAGAGCGGGGAATAGTAATGAACATGAAAGACTGGATAAATTATCTGGATAAATTTCTGGAATTATCTGATTATCCCGTATTAAAAGACAAAGGAATAGTAAGTGCTTTGGAAGCCAGACTGAAAGCCGAAGCAGAATACGATAAGTACAGGGTAATTCAGGACAGAAATTACGAATCGGATTTTGATAATCTCATCAAAAATCAAATAAATAAGCAAAAATAAGCATGGCATATCTGCACGAAATATTCAATAATCCGTTTGCACGTAAAGCAATTGCACTGGTGAAAATACCAGCTTATGTTGAAGAAAACCTGAAATATCCTATCAGGCATTATCAGGAAGAAGCATTTAAGCGATATCTTTATATCGATTCAGAAGATTTTGAAGAAAAACCTAACAATCCGTTTCACATTCTTTTCAATATGGCGACTGGGAGCGGCAAAACTTTAATAATGGCCGGGTTAATACTCTATCTTTATGAAAAAGGGTACCGTAATTTTTTGTTTTTTGTAAACAGCAACAATATAATCAATAAAACAAAGGATAATTTCCTTAACCCACATGCTCAAAAATACCTGTTTAACAATAAAATAGTTGTTAATGGTAAAGAGGTTCATATCAAAGAAATAGATAATTTCGATGAAGCAGACACAGAAAACATCAATATTAAATTTACCACCATACAGCAATTGCATATTGACCTCAACGACACCAAAGAAAACAGCGTTACCTATGAAGATTTTCAGGAAAAAAAACTGGTTTTGATAGCCGATGAAGCTCATCATTTAAGTTCCGGAACAAAAAATAATGGAAATCTTTTTGGTAGCTGGGAGGAGACCGTATCAAAAGTCCACAAGCAAAATTTTGATAATATTTTATTGGAGTTCACCGCCACGCTTGATTATGAAAGTCGTGAATTGGTTAGAAAATATCAGGATAAGGTTATTTTCAAATATGATTTAGCGGAATTCAGAGTAGATAAATATTCAAAAGAAATAAATCTTATCCGTTCGTTTTACGATGAAGAGGAAAGAATCACACAATCCCTACTGCTCAACCTATACAGACAGGAATTAGCAACTGAACAAAATATTAACTTAAAACCAGTAATTTTATTCAAAGCAAAACGCACCATTAAAGAATCAGAGCAAAACAAAGAACGATTTCACCAACTCATTGAAAACCTTTCATCCGTGAAAATCACCAAAATACAACAAACTTCTACTATACCCATTGTGCAGAAAGCATTCAGTTTTTTTGATAAAAAAAATATAAATTATGAGGAAATTGTCAAACGGATTAGAGCTAATTTCAAAGAAGAAAACTGTCTGAGCGCCAACAATGATAAAGAAGCTGAAATAAATCAAATCTTCTTAAACACACTTGAAAATGAGAATAATCCAATTCGTGCTGTTTTCGCTGTTCAAAAACTCAATGAAGGATGGGACGTTTTGAATTTATTTGATATTGTTCGATTATATGAAGGGCGAGACGGCAGAACTGGAAAACCAGGTAAAACAACAATTTCAGAAGCACAATTAGTAGGCAGAGGAGCCAGGTATTATCCGTTTGCATTAGAGGATGGACAAGACCCGTATACCCGTAAATTCGATGATG
>CAYMLS010000313.1:4811-6217 GCA_964390665.1 uncultured Bacteroidales bacterium
GATGATAATTCCAATGATTTGAAAATCCTTGAAGAATTGTACTATCATACAAAAGAGGATAGCAAATATATTTCGGAATTGAAACAAGCTCTTGTTGAAACTGGCGTATATGTTGATGAAGACGACCTTGAAACGAAACAACTTCAATTAAAATCAGACTTTAAAAAGACCGATTTTTACAAAAAAGGAAAAGTTGTTTACAATAAAAAGGTTGAAAAAGATTATGGAAACGTGAAATCGTTTGATGATTTAGGAGTGAAAAAGAAAAATCATAAACATCAACTATCATCAGGTTTTGGAAAAGTTTCCAGTGTATTTTTTGAATTAGAGCAAGAACACGAAGCTGGCATACAAAAACAAAAGGACATAAAACTATCAGAAATACCAAAACACATTATTCGATTTGCTGTTTCCCAATACCCATTTTTTCATTTTTCCAATATTGTAAAATACTTCCCAAATATTGACTCTTTATCAAACTTCATTGAAAGTAAAGATTATATGGGTGGTTTGGAAATTACATTTAAAGGCACACAAACGAGATTAAACAACCTGACTAATCTTGATTATTTATTCGCTATTCAGGGTTTAATTGAAGCAATAGAATCTGAAATAAAATCTAATCTTACTAAATACGAAGGATCTGATTATATCAATGATTATGTTCGCAATGTTTTCAAAGACAAAGAAATAAAAGTTTATAAAGATAGCGAACGTTCAGACGGACAAGAAGAATTGGTTGCCAATGAACCCTGGTATGTTTATAATGCCAATTATGGAACAAGCGAGGAAAAGCAATTTGTTGAAATGTTTGACCGTAGATTTGAGCATTTAGAGAAAAAATTTGAAAACATTTATATTATCCGTAATGAAAGAGAAGTAAAAATCTTCGATAAAATAGGTCGTGCATTCGAACCTGACTTTATTTTGTTCTGTAAGCAAAAAGAAGGTGAAGAATTAACCTATCAGGTTTTCATTGAGCCTAAAGGAAATCATTTAAAATCCCATGATAAATGGAAAGAGGAATTTTTAGAAGAAATCCGAAAGGAGTCATATACTATTGAAATTGATACGGATAAATATTTGATAACTGGTGTTCCTTTTTACAACATTAAAAATGAAAACGAATTTAAAGAAACATTAGAAAAAACATTGAATGAATAGCCAACGCTTCGCAGTCATCCACATTGGCAATTCCCGCAGGCAAGCACAAAAACCAAAACTTGCCAAAGAGTATGCCTGCCCCATCGCAGGGACTGGAAAAGCCGCAAATTTGAAAACAGATAGGATTGAGCATAAAAACCGCCAGTGTACAATGAACAGGAACATCAGCATTTTGCAAAACCCATCCAATATTCCCCGTTGAACGAAATCCAACCAGCGCCTATGCACTTTGCGAGGCGTTT
>CAYMLS010000314.1:0-6177 GCA_964390665.1 uncultured Bacteroidales bacterium
GGAAACCGTGGGTTATATTATGATGTGGGCGATACTAGATTCGAACTAGTGACCCCCTGCTTGTAAGGCAGGTGCTCTGAACCAACTGAGCTAATCGCCCGGATGCTTATAAAAGAACTATTTTCTGTAAGCGTGTGCAAAGGTAATTTATTTTTTTAAACCCACAAGATAATTCCAGAAAAAATCCTGAATAAATTTTTTCTGTGAAAACAAAACCGATCTGTTTCATCGGAAAAAAGAACATCTACTCCTTATACCACCCGGCATATTTGATGTAATTGTTTGATATCCTGTCAAGCAGATGGCTGGTTAGCCCGGGGTTGACGGATTTTATCTTTTTGGCGGGGGTGCCGGCATAAACGCTGCCGGGTTCCACAATGGTGTTTTCCAGCACCACCGAGCCGGCGGCAATGATGGAATTGCTGCCGATCACGGCATTGTCCATGACGATGGATCCCATGCCGATAAGCACATTGTCTTTGATCTTGCAACCGTGCACGATGGCATTGTGTGCCACTGAAACGTTGCTGCCGATCTCAGTGGGGGCTGTTTCGTAGGTGCCGTGTATGACAGCACCATCCTGTATGTTCACTTTGTTTCCTATTCGTATGTAGTTTACATCCCCTCTCACCACAGCATTAAACCATACACTGCATTGATCTCCCATGATAATATCTCCTGTGAGTGTTGCTGTTTCTGCCAAAAAGCAGTCTTTACCCATCTGCGGGGTGAAACCTCTTACTGTTTTTATCAGTGCCATTGCCTGTTTTGTTTTCTGTTTTTAATTTGATGATCTTTCTATTCAACATTTCTTTGATAATCTTGTTTGTTGATTTTGTGAATATGGTTCAAAAAGAATATACTGATTCATGATAAAGGTTCCCGCATTTGCATATTCTTCTTTTCGTCGCGATACACTGTTTTTGAGTTTGGCGGGTTTGTTTATCACTGCCCTGGTGTTAAGCAATGTAATCGGAACCACCAAGTTTATCCATCTGTTCAGCATTCAGATACCATCCTGGTTTCTGCCTTTGGTGCCTTCTTTGGTGCGCGACGGGAACGTTTATTCCATGGTGGTGCCTGCGGGTCTGATATCTTTTCCTGTCACTTTTCTGGCGACGGATCTGATCTCCGAACTTTTTGGACGTAAAAAAGCACAAATGGTTGTGTGGATCGGTTTTGGCGTCAACCTGTTCATGTTGCTGATCATGACCATCAATTTCTACCTGCCCGATGCCACGGGTATAAGTGGTGGTTTGCATTTGTTTGACGGGGTGTATGTTTACATGGTGGGCAATACGCTTGCCAGCATGGTGGCTTATCTCACGGCACAAACCATTGATGTTCGGTTGTTTCATTTCTGGAAGAAATATACCCATGGAAGACATCTTTGGTTGCGAAACAATGCCTCTACCATGGTCAGTCAGTTGGTTGACTCCACGGCCATCATGAGTATTCTTTATTTCTCGGGGAATCTGGGTGCTGATGTGACGGGCATTCCGGTTTTGATCATTCTCATCATCAATGCGTACATCTTTAAGTTTTTGGCGGCTTTGTTTGATACGCCTGTGATTTATATTCTGGTTGGTTTTTTCCGGCATTTTGAGGAAGATAGGGTGGGGAAGGCGTAAAATCTTTTTCTTAGCACCCCTTGCGCCTTTGCGGTCAGTACTACCTGGTCTGCAACATGACTTTACAGATATTCCGTTTTCCTCCCATTTTCTAAAGACCCAGCAATACCTCCTCCGGGTTTTGTCCGGGGTAGATCATGGATACAGGGTTTTCGAGGAATTCTTTTACTTTCACCAGAAAACCTACAGATTCTTTTCCGTCGATGATCCGGTGATCGTAAGAAAGTGCCACATACATAATGGGTCTTATTTCCACTTTGCCGTTGATGGCAACGGGGCGTTCCACGATGTTGTGCATGCCAAGGATGGCACTTTGTGGCGGGTTGATGATGGGGGTGGATAGCATCGATCCGAATACTCCTCCGTTGGTAATGGAGAAGGTGCCACCGGTAAGTTCTTCAATGGTGATCTTGTTGTCTCTTGCTTTTTTGGCCAGGCGGGCGATTTCATTTTCGAGTCCGGCAAGTGATTTCTTTTGTGCATCTCTGATAACGGGAACCATCAACCCTTTGGGTGTGCTTACGGCAATGCCAATATCCGCATAATCGGGTAAGATGATGTTTCCATCCTCAATTTGTCCGTTCACCTGCCGGAAGAAAGGGATACTCGAAGTAACTGCTTTCACAAAAAAGGACATAAACCCGGGTTTAACACCATACTTTTTCTCGAATGCAGCTTTGTATTTATTTCGCAATTGCATCACCGGCAACATGTCCACTTCATTGAAAGTGGTGAGCATGGCCGTTTCATTTTTCACAGAAACCAGCCTTTCTGCAATTTTCCTGCGAAGTGTTGTCATTTTGATGGTTTCACTTTCGCGACTTCCGGTCCATGACTGAAAACTTTGGGTGTTGTCGCTTCCGGAAGCAGGAGATTCCTGGTGCACCTGCTCAGAAATGGCACGGAGGACATCTTTTTTGGTGATTCTTTTGCTGTTGGGGTTCTCCGTAACTTTTTCCACGTTGATATCCCATTCATCGAGAAGTTTTTTCGCCTGCGGGCTGAGGGTGACCTCTGCCACATCTTTACTGCTGCCGGTCTGTTTTGCTTCCACCTCTTTTGCTGGTTTTTCAGTCTCTTGCGGTGTGCTCTCCCCGGCTTCTTTTTTGAATTCCTCTGTTTTATCTGCAGTTTCTTCACTTTTCTGTTTACCGGTATCTTGCTGTGGTTTCTTTGCCGATGTATCGATCTGTCCGACAACTTTACCCGGTTCAATGGTCGTGCCCTCCTCTATGATTATTTTGATGGTTCCGGAATCATCGGCATTGATGGTAAGGGTTGCTTTATCAGAATCTATTTCAGCGATCTCCTGGTCTTTTTCAACATATTCACCTTCTTCAACGAGCCATTTGGCAAGTTCTACCTGTGTTATAGATTCTCCGGCTTCCGGAACTTTAATATCAATCATCATAACTGAAAATCTTTTTTTGGGGGTTAAACTTTAAGTGTATTGATGGGGATTAAGGGGTTTAGGTGGCTTATGCATAACTGTTTACACTCTCTGCATACATTTTCGCAGGTGCAATCTTCAAAGGCTTTCTCAACGATCTTGTTTTGCTGCACAGCATGAAATTTGCTTGAGCCGCTTGCCGGACTGCCACTGGCCGGTCTGGCAATAACGCCCAGGTCGGGTAAAAAGTTGAAATTCTCTTTGATAAAGTACCAGGCGCCCATATTCTGAGGTTCTTCCTGCACCCACAACCATCGGTCTGCTTTTGTGTATTTGTTTTTCAAAGCGGTGATCTCTTTGAGGGGCAGAGGATAGAGTTGTTCAATTCTAATGATCGCGGTATTGATATGTTTTTTTTCTTCCTGGTATTTTTTCAGTTCGTAATAGATTTTACCTGTACAAAAAACGACGCGGTTTATTTTTTCCACATCAGCATGCTGATCATCGATCACATGTTGAAAATGTCCTTCTGCCATTTCCTGAAGCGACGAGGTGCATTGGGGATGCCGGAGCAGACTTTTGGGTGTGAATACAACGAGTGGTTTGCGGAAATTGCGTTTTACCTGCCTTCTGAGCAAATGGTAGAAATTGGCAGGCGTGGTGCAGTTGGCTACCTGTATATTGTTTTCGGCACAGCTCAGCAGAAATCTTTCCATGCGTGCACTGGAATGCTCCGGTCCCTGCCCTTCGTAGCCATGGGGCAGCAAAAGCACCAATCCGTTCATGACCCGCCATTTTTCTTCGGCACTGGTCAGGAACTGGTCTGTAATGATCTGTCCGCCATTCACGAAGTCGCCAAATTGCGCTTCCCAGATCACCAGCGTTTGCGGGCTCCCCATGGCGTATCCATATTCAAATCCCATGACGCCATATTCGGAGAGAAGGGAATTGTAGATTTCAAAAAGAGCCTGATCATCAGAAATTTGGTTCAGGGGTGAGAAACTCTCTCCGGTATCTTCTGTTTTCATGATGGCATGTCGATGCGAGAAGGTTCCCCGTTCCACATCCTGTCCGGAGAAGCGAACATGAATGCCTTCGTGGAGCAAAGATGCGTATGCGAGTAATTCACCCATGGCCCAATCCAGTTTTTGCCCGTCTTCAACCATTTTCTGGCGTTCTTTCAGCAGTTTGGTTGTTTTGCGGAAAAGTTTTTTGTCGGGTGGCAGGGCGCTGATCTTTAATCCCAATGAGCGAAGAGTTTCCAACTCTACCCGGGTATCAGCCTCGTTAAATACCTCCATCTGATCAGGTTTGGAAAAGTTTTCCCACGTCTTTTCCAGGAAAGGATCGATGTCGCCCTTTTCGATTTTTTTCGCCTCTGCCAGTTCTTTGTCCAGAACCTCGTTAAGAGAATCCAGCAGACCTTCAGCATATTTTTCGCTGATGGTTCCCTCTTCGATGAGTTTTTGAATGTAGATGGCCGCCGGGTCGGGATGTTTTTCTATGATTTTGTAAAGAATGGGTTGTGTAAACCGGGGTTCGTCACCTTCATTGTGTCCGTATTTCCTGTAGGAAAGCAGGTCGATAAACACGTCCTTTTGAAATTTCTGCCGGAATTCCATGGCCAGTCCGATGGTATAAACCACCGCTTCCACATCATCACCATTCACGTGAAAAACAGGTGACTGAATTGTTTTGGCAACGTCGGTGCAATAGGTACTGCTGCGCCCGTCGAGATAATTGGTGGTAAAACCCAGTTGGTTGTTGATGACCAGATGTATGGTACCACCAGTTTTGTAGGCGGGCAGTTGCGACATCTGAATGACTTCATAAATGATCCCTTGTCCGGCAATGGAGGCATCGCCATGGATGAGGATGGGTGCTACCTGTTTGTAATCCCGCTCGTATCTCTGGTCTGCTTTGGCACGTGCAATGCCCTCTACCACAGGGTTTACTGCTTCCAGGTGGCTGGGGTTGGGGGCAATGCTGAGGTTGATCGATTTTTTGCTGGCAGTTGTTTTTTCCAGCGTACATCCCAGGTGGTATTTCACATCACCCAGCAATGCCTCATCTTCATAGGCATTGCCTTCAAACTCGCTGAATATTTTTCTGTATGGTTTTTTCAGGATGTTGGCCAGTACATTAAGTCTGCCACGGTGTGCCATCCCAATGACAAACTCTTTGATACCTTTTTCGGCACCCAGTTCAATCACCGAGTCCAGGGCAGGGATCAGCGTTTCACATCCCTCAAGGCTAAATCTTTTTTGTCCGGGGAAACGTTTTCTGATAAAATGTTCAAATCCTACGGCCTGGGTAAGTTTTTTCAGGATGCGCTTTTTGGTATCCACGTCAAAACCAGGTGTGTTGCGCGAGGATTCCATTTTGGTTTTCAGCCATTCGACGATCTCAGGGGTTCGGATAAACATGTATTCGGCGCCCACACTTTGACAATAGGTTGTTTCGAGATGGTCGATGATTTTTTTCAGGGATGTTTTTCCGATTCCCAATTCGTTTCCTGCCTGAAACTGATTGTCCAGGTCTTTGTCTGTCAGTCCGAAATTGTGATGATCGAGTGTGGGTGAATATTGCCGGCGTGTGCGTACGGGGTTTGTTTTGGTAAACAGGTGCCCCCTTTGCCGGTATGCATTGATCAGGTTGATCACATGAAATTCGCTGCGGAATGTCCTGGTTTCTTTTTCTGATGCTCCTCCCGGAGCAGGAAATTCGGCCTGGGCGAACTCAAAGCCGCTGAAAAAATGTTGCCAGTCGCTGCTGACGCTTTCAGGATCGTTTAAATATTGTCTGTAAAGGGATTCTACTGCTTCCGAATCAGCGTTTCCCAGGAAGGTGAATTTTTCCATAAATGTTGTTTGACAGCTTTTTTAATCGTTCATCTATAGGTAATTTGACTAAATGGGTCAGATGCCTGCCCCGTTCTTTTCTTACGGGGGAGCAAGCCATATAATCATCCGTGCGTTTCAGGATTTTTGTCATGGCTCGGTTCATCCTGCTTGTTTCATACAAAATTAACAATATTTGAATGACAAATTCATTTACGGTCTGTAAATCATATGTCATTATTGGATAAACCTGAATTATTATGTTTTGTTTATGCAAAAGTATGGAACGATGCAGTTGGATGTTTTCTGTTTTGCC
>CAYMLS010000315.1:0-6176 GCA_964390665.1 uncultured Bacteroidales bacterium
GTGGTTGAAGGAAATTTTGAGGTTTCTCCCTTCGGTCGAAATGACAAAGCATTGATAGAAGATAATACCCTGTGATTAAATAAAAAAATTGCAACCCATGAAAAAAAAGGATCGATGTTACTGCATCGGTCTTTTTTTTTGCGCCATCATTTATTTAACCACGCTTTAAATTGAGATGACCGGTCGGTACTTACAATTACATCTTCCGGAGCAGCAGGTTGAAGTCCCAATTTTACCCGCGACCTGGAATAAGACCACATGTTTTCGATGGCATCAAAGCTCACAATAAACCTGCGGTTTACCCGGATAAAATCGGTTGGAGTAAGAAATTCCTCCAGTTGTTCCAATGAATATTGAATGCCATAAGTTTCGTTTTGCTTTGTTACAAGAAAGGTATTCTTTTCCATGATCATGAAATAAGCTACTTCGGAGACCTCTACCGATCTTATTTTATCCCCGTAATTGACCACAAAACGTTTTTTATATTTATTATCCTCCGTTTTCATTGATTCTAAAACTGACCGGAATTGTGAAAAATCCATTTTATCTTTCTCACTAAATTTCCTGAACTTCTTTACGCTTTGTTCTAATTCTTCCTTATTGATTGGTTTTAACAGATAATCCACACTATTCACCTTAAATGCTTTGATGGCGTATTCATCATAAGCAGTAGTAAATATAACAGGGCAGTTCAATTCAATTTCTTCAAAAATCTCGAAACTGGAACCATCACCCAAGTGTATATCCAATAAAATAAGGTCAGGATGGGGATTATTCTTCAACCATTCAACGGAAGCAGAGACAGAATCTATTGTACCAACTATTTCAGTGTTGGGTTCCACCTCTTTGATGAGTTTGGCGATTCTTCTTGCCGCTGGCAATTCATCTTCTATGATAAGTATTCGCATGGTGTTAAAAACAATTCATTCAACAATTATTCACAGGATTTCCAATAAGGGAATATCCACACTAAAACGTCCGTCTTGCTCGACGATCTGTATTTTCCTGTCTGTAAGATAACTATACCGGTTTTTTATATTCTGCAATCCGATACCACTGGAAGGCACATATTGTTTTTTCTTTTGCAGATTGTTTGATACGGTAACGGTAAAGGGGTTCACAGCAAAAATTCTGATCAGCAAAGGTTTTTCAGAAGAAATAACATTGTGTTTAATGGCATTCTCCACCAGCATTTGAATACTTAATGGTGGAATTTGTGAATTTGTGAACTTCTCCGGGATATCGATCTCTATCTTCAAACTATCACCAAAACGTTCTTTTTGAAGATGATAGAAATTCCTGATCAAATCGATCTCTTCCTGCAAAGTGATCAATTGTTTGTCTTTCAAACTCAGAATGGTTCTCAGATAATTCGCTGTCATTCCCACGTAATTGACAGCGGTACTGGGTTGTTCCTCAATAAGGTTTGTTAAGGTATTGAGCGTATTGAACAAAAAGTGTGGATTGATCTGATTTTTCAATGTTTCATAATGAGATTCCAGGTTTTCTTTTTCTAAGATCTTGGCTTTCATTAAAGAAACGTTCCATTGATGAAAAAAGAACCATCCTTCATGAATAGATGTGATCAGATAGGTGATCAACAAGGTAATGACAACAGACATGATCACGGGCGGGTTGTTTTTTAATTGAACGAAACCGGAATAAATGATGAAAACATATCCGATTACACCCACCAGCATCACGTAAGTAAAAACAAGAATGATCTCCCATAAAAGATGTTTCATCGGATACTTCTCCCATGGAAATTTCTGCCAAAGCACTATGACGATCTTTCTTACACCCAGCCAAATGATCACTGTTGTCAATAAATTATACAAGATGATCTTCAAATCATTATTCATCTCAAAAATGGAATTTTCGCCACTAAAGGTGAGGAAGGTAACAATAACAACCACTGGTATACCAATGATAAGTACATACCTATCATTAAAATGAGAAGGTATATTCGTCTTTTTCAAAAAGGCAAGAAGAAACCGGAAACTATTCATTCAGTCATTTTTGATTAGAAGATCAATTGCAAAATAACAATATATTTACAATTTTTCCACCCTTTTATGGAAGGAATTTGAAAACACATCGCGGTCAACAATTTAATAGGGTTGAGCAAATCGTCGATGATAAACCCTATTCTTCTTCAGATTGGTATTCCAGTAAAAAATGATCAGACCGGTTAGCATCAGGAACCGGGTTTTCAACTTTCCCAACTTAGTCAACCGCATGGGAGATGCCAGATTCTTTGCAATAGAGTCTTCGAAATGCTCATGTTCTGCAAACCAGGCGCCCAGTTTGTGAAACTTGCCATACAACTTTTTTGTCATCGACTTAGGCATCACCTGTATACCTTCCACCCCGCCCCTGATCACCGAACCCAGATACTGATAACCCATACGCTCCGTAAACCTTCGTACATATTTTTCCACGTAAGAAGAATGAACTGCTTCGGGAAAACCAGATTGTATAATAAATCCCACTTTTTTATCTCCCGGTTTGGGTAGTAGCGCAATCTTTTCAAAAAACCTTTTCACCAAACCGGGCATGGAATCAACATACAATGGAAATATGATCAATATTACCGTTGATTGCTGAAAAAGATGTATGTTGGATTCCTCCCTGTCTTTTTCAGCAAGGTAGGCATAATTTACCTCCTCATTTTTCTTACTTTTAAATCCTTTTATGAAATGGTCCGTCAGAATTTTTGAATTACTCTTATGCTTTCTTGGTGATCCATTAAAAATTGTCAATGTCATGCTTTATCTCCTCCCTGGTTTGTGTGTTTAAGAACCATATCTTTTTGTTTTCAGAATGAAAATTCAAGGCCAATCTGTCGTAAATATCACTAATGATGGTAACATCTTCATCGGTAGTATCCATTTCCTTTTCCATAAGAAGTGCCATATTGGGATAGGATGGATATCGTTTTCTATGATGAATTTCCCCTTTTCTGATCTCCATGTAAGGATGAAGGAGCGGTATCATTCGTTCCTGCATGGTTTTCAAAAGAGAAGAGGTAAATCCCGCCACGATGGGTGAAGCAAAAAGGATCAGATCAGAAGACATGATGGAATGGTAAACCGCTTTCATATCATCTTTCAAAATGCACTCACCAGGAGTTTTCACCCAACAAGACCAACATCCTATACACTGCCTGATGTCCATTTGATTCAACTGAAAGTCTTGCACCTCATGCTCGTTCCTTAAAAAACTACTCAACGAAGAAACCTTTAAACTAAAGTCGCTGTCAGAATCCCGCATATCTCCATTAATTACCACAATTTTCATACTTTCTGCTTTTCTTAAAACCATTTTATAATAACTAAAAGTACCTAAAAACTTGATTTTGAGATTAAAATTGATTTAAACTTTTCAATTCAAATTTTTATTTTGTCAGAATCGAATTCTCCATTGAGGAATAATCATGGTTTGCATCTGATAATTATAGAACTCTTCTCCTGTTTCCCTGTTAAAACCGGTATTGAATATATTCTTGTTATTAAAAAGATTGGTAATCTCGATCATCCACTCCTGGGTTATCGATCCGGTATTCATCTTAAAACCTATGCTAATATCCGCACGGAAATAATCCCTGTACCGGTCAGAGAATGCATTTTCATGGAGATATATCTTATTGTAAAGGTCGGTTTCCGGATTAAAATTAGTTGTAAAAGGCACAAAACGTTGTCCGCCAGCGTAAGTGGTTTTGATATTAATATCCAAAACCGACTGCCTTTTATCCGTATCTCCCAGTTTCCACTCATAACCGGCAAGTAAATTTCCAATGTAATTGTTATTGAAGGCCGTATTTCTCCATTTACCATCTGATGCCCTGTATTTGGAATCAAAAACCGAGGCAGTAAACAGGTAGTAAAGACCATTATGGAAGAATCGTTCCACGGTAAGTTCAATACCTGTATTTTGTCCCAGCCCCTGATTAACCAATGTATCGGTTGAAAATACACCAAAATTAGCACCTTCATTCAGCATAGAGTAGCTATCTTGCCTGTTTCCATTTACAGGTATATCAAACAGACGTTGATAATAGGTTTCTATTTTTAATCGGGTATGAGAATTAAAACTTTTATCGTATCCCAATACATAGTGATCACTCTTTAACATTTCCATATCCAGATTGGGTTTCACATAATCACTACCTGTAAAGGATTGGGTGTGGTAAATATTAACAGGTAATATCTGACTATGGCGTCCTGCACCAAAACTGACAGTATTTCCATTGCCCAGATCGTATGATAATCCAAGTCTGGGTTCCACCGAATAGGTATCATTCATGAGAAAATGCTGGTAATGTAGTCCGGCATTGATTTCAAACCTCTCATTGGGTTTTAACTGCCAATGAATAAATGGTTGAAGCAACCAACCATCACCCTCCATGTCGCGGAGAGTAACCATCTGATCAAACCGATTGGAATAAGTACTATCGGACAGACTCAACATACGATTTGAGACATTCAAACCTGTTTTGATAAGATTTCTGCTATTGAGTTTTGCATTCAGGGTAAATACACCCGAGAGTCGATTTTCAGAAAAGTCATTTCCATAAACGTTAAAATTGGTATTTTCCGGCATTACAATACTATCAAAACGGGTAAAATTATTCCTGTAACTATGCGAAACGGTTGACCTTATATAAACATCCCTGCTTAGACTTACAATGTGATTTAGCCCCGTTACGATCATATTGGCACCATTTATCAGGTCTGTACCTTCACCTGCATAATAATCGGGTTGGTTCATATCCTGCCGGTTACTGTTGAGCAGTTCTATACGACTTCTTCCTCCCATGCCGAATAGTGAAAAACTACCGCCTTTTGTTTTAGGCAGATTAATCTTATATGCCATATCAGTGTATTCAGGCACTCCTGAGGTTCCAAAATTCACTCCTATCATATCAAATACTTCCATTGTGCTGTACCTTGCATTTACAAGATAAGAACCTTTATTTTGCTTCCATGCCGGACCTTCTGCTCCCAGTTCAAATCCATTAAATCCAACTTGTCCTAAAAATTCATGGGAATGATTGTTTCCATTTCGCATTCGCAAATCAAATACGCTGGCAAAAGCATTACCGTACTCAGCAGGAAAAGCACCTGAGAAAAAATCAGAATTGGCAAGCAGATTATTATTAAGCATACTTACCGGACCTCCGCTGGATCCAAAAGCAGCCCAGTGATTGGGACTGGGGATATCCACCCCTTCCAAACGCCATGATAAACCAGAGGGACTATTACCTCGAACCACAATATCGTTTCGGGCATCATTCATCCCAACCACACCTGCATAGTTGGATGCCATGCGTGCCACATCATTCCTTGAACCCGCAAAGCGTTCTGTCTCTTCCACCGTAAAACCACGGGCACTTATGGTGGCCAGTTGATTGATACTCTCTGCCTTGGTTTTATTTGCCTCGACAACAACCTCATCTCCCTGGATCACAAATTCCTGCATACTCACCTCCAGATATGTTTCTTTGCCTGAAATATGGTTGATCTCATGAAGATACACCTGCTTGTATCCCATATAAGAAACCTGCACATCAATACGCCCTACAGGTACACCTGAAATCTCAAAGTAACCATCAGCACCGGTGGAAGTACCTTTGAAAGGATCACTTTCCACCACCACGATGTTGGCACCGGGTAAAGGTTGCAAAGTTTGGGCATCGGTTACTCTTCCCCGAATGGTTTGCGTTATTTCGGCACTGTT
The DNA here is from genome assembly GCA_964390665.1 of uncultured Bacteroidales bacterium. Classification (GTDB taxonomy): domain Bacteria; phylum Bacteroidota; class Bacteroidia; order Bacteroidales; family UBA7960; genus SKVR01. The sequence continues at coordinate 5,740 of CAYMLS010000315.1, forward strand.
TGCCATCACAATACTAAAAAAAAGAGATATAAATACAAATAAAGTTTTCATGATAAATTAAATTTACGGGTTCATCAAATGTTTATTTGAGAACAAAAGTAGAGGCGAAAAAAAAGAGTGAAAAACAAAATCGGACGAAAGCGAAAAAATAGCATCTGAATACGCACATTATCAACAACGCTGGTCATGCTTTCTTTGAATACCAAATTCAATATGTTCCAGGCGGAATTGCAAATTCCGCTTCCGCGGTCCTCCCAATCCCACTTGCCCGTCGTCCGACGACTTCCAGCTCGTCGGACGACTGAATAAGGGGAAGGTTGATAAATGAAGAATGAAGAATGAAGGATGAAGAATGTGCCAATCGTCCGACGACTTCCAGTTCGTCCGACGAATAGAAAAAGGTTGAGGTTGTGGGTAAGGTCGGGAAGCGGTAAACC
>CAYMLS010000316.1:0-6174 GCA_964390665.1 uncultured Bacteroidales bacterium
TCAACTATTTATACAAAGACCATGGCAAGAAAATTCCCTTAGTCATAAATCGGTTTTATCCTTCTATGAGGATCAGCAAAAAAATATTTGGGTAGGTACTGACGGGGGAGGATTAAATCTTTTTAACCGGCAATCGGGTACATTCAAAGTTTATAAGAATCAACCCGGCAACCCCCATAGTTTAAGCAGCAATGTTATTACCTCAATGGAGCAGGACGATGAGGGGTATTTATGGGTAGGTACTTTTGCCGGTGGATTGAACCGGTTCGATTATAATACAGGACGTTTTAAAAGGTATAACTATGATGCTGGTGATTCCCTGTCGCTGGGCAGCAATAATGTTTGGAAATTGTTGCTGGACAGCCAAAAAACCCTTTGGGTGGGTACACTCGATCAGCTGAGTTTTTATGATGAAAAACAGGATGCTTTCATTAAAATTCCTAAAATAGAGGTACAGGGAAATCTGTTTCCTGGCAGAATACTGGCTTTGTATGAAGACTCAAAGGGTAATATTTGGGTCGGCAGCAATGGATTGGGAATTCTTGATAAAGAATCCCTGTCATTCACGTTTCTGGATGAAAAAACAGAAAATACCGACCTGATTGAAGGTTACGATATTAGGGATTTCCATGAAGATAGTTCCGGGAATATTTGGATTGCCACCGAAGGTGCAGGTATTTTTAAATATTCTCCTGAAAGCAATGAACTGATTAATATCACTATCAGCAATGGATTACCGAGTGATGCTGTTCATCAGATCATTGAGGACAAGCAGGGATATTTCTGGATGAGTACCAACAAAGGGATCACGAAATTTAATCCACGTACAGGTGAATTTAACAACTATGATGTATATGATGGATTGCAAAGTAACCAGTTCGCCTATTCTGCATCATTGCTTAGTTCCAAAGGTCAGATATACTTTGGCGGTGTAAACGGTTTCAACGTTTTTGACCCTCAGAATATAGAAATCAACCAAAAACCACCCGAAGTCTTTCTCACAGATTTTTCTCTTTTCAATAAGTCAGTCCAAATTGGTGTGGATGAATCTCCTCTCGGGAAACATATTTCCCAAACAGACGAAATATCCCTCCCTTATGGTTCGGTGTTTAGTTTGAGATTTACAGCCATCAATTATATTTCTACACCCAAAAACAGGTACAAATATAAGCTTGAAGGGTTCGACGATTGGAATGATGTTGGAGATCAACGCATTGCAACCTATACCAACATTGACCCGGGAAAATATACTTTCAGGGTAATAGCCGCCAACAACGACGGATACTGGAACGAGGAAGGTGCTGAAGTAGTGATCAATATTCAGCCTCCATTCTGGCGAACCTGGGTTGCCTATGTCCTTTACTTTTTGGCTGGTGCCGCTCTCTTTTATTTTATTATGAGTTATGTGATCAATCGTCAGAAATACAAACATGACCTGATGATCAAAGACCTGGAGAAAGCAAAGATCGAGGAGATCAATCAGGAAAAACTCATGTTCTTCACCAATATTGCTCATGAATTCCGAACACCGCTAACGCTTATTTTGGGACCATTGGACAAACTCATGGCTACCTATAACACCGCCGATCCGATGATCAGAAAACAATTGAGCATCATGGGCAGAAATGCCGGAAGACTGCTGCGTTTGATCAATGAACTGATGGAATTCAGAAAAATTGAAATGGGAAAGGTGAAACTCAAAATTGTCCATGCCGATATGGTTGCTTTTCTTAAAGATGTGAAGTCTGTTTTTGATGAACATGCCAGATTACACGATATTCACTTTAAATTCAATACAGAAGTGGAATCTGTGTTTACCTGGTTCGACAAAGAAAAAATGGAAAAAGTAATTTATAATATCCTTTCCAATGCCTTTAAGTTTACTTCCGACTGTGGCAAGGTAAGTATTGACGTTAAGTTGCACAAACCTGGAAAAAAGAAAAAAGGCAAACCTTTTGCAAAGATAAATGGCGGTAAGTACAATGAAATGATGGAGATCATTATTTCTGACAGTGGAATAGGGATACCTGAAGAGGATCTGCCCAGAATTTTTGATCGGTTTTACCAGGTCAAAAGCAAGAACAATGTCCCCCGTTCGCATAGCATTCTTGGCACGGGTATAGGACTTGCCCTGAGCAAGGAACTGGTGGATTTTCATAAAGGTGAAATAAAAGTGGCCAGCCGTACAGGGAAAGGAACTATTTTCAGGATCCTGTTGCCGCTCGGGAAGGATCATTTGGAACAAAGTATTGTGGTGGAACAGCCAACCGATGAGTATGTTTATCAATATACTCCGGGTATTTTTGGTATTCCGCATGCCGAATTGCAGCAGCACGCTGAACCAAACAACTGCATCAAAGATAGAAGAGAAAAACCTATTCTGCTGTTTATTGATGATAACCCTGACATGCGTTCGTACATAAGAAGCTCTTTGGAGCACAAATATGTGATACATGAAGCAGAAAATGGACTGCAAGGATTAAAAATGGCGAAATCAATGATGCCGGATATTATTGTTAGCGATGTAATGATGCCAGAATTGGATGGACTGCAGATGTGTAAAAAACTGAAAGAGGACATCAATACGAGCCATGTTCCTGTTGTTTTACTTACAGCTAAGATATCAGATGACTATACCATTGAAGGATTTGATGCAGGTGCCGATGATTATATTCCCAAACCTTTTAACCCCAAAGTGCTCCATTCCCGGATTAAAAATATTCTGGAGATAAGACAAAACCTGCGCGATAAATTTAAAAAAGAAGACCTGCTGCAGCCCAGTGAAGTATCGGTAACTTCTGCAGATGAACTCTTTTTGAAAAAAGCCATGGAGGTTGTAGAACAAAATATAGGTAATTCAGAGTTCAGGGTCAGTAACTTTGTGGCAGAAATGAATATGAGCAGATCCGTTTTGTACCGGAAATTTGAATCCCTTACCGGGCAGTCTGTAAATGAGTTTGTCAGAAATACCAGATTGAAAAGAGCAGCCCAACTGTTATCTACCAATGAACTTACCGTTTCAGAAATCACTTATGAGGTTGGATTTAGCGATCCTCAATATTTCAGCAAGTGTTTTTCCAAATATCATGGAATTACCCCTTCAGAATACGCCAAAAGAAAAACCAGGCAAGAGATTAACTGATATACCCTTTTTTCAGGGATCAGGGATTACCATTGAAGAACCATTAAAAGATAACTCTTTTTTTACCGGGAAAGGTTAACGATTGTTGAGGGGCATATGGTAAGAATGCCTTTGAACATCAGGAGTATACCGTAATTGTCAAATTCCTTCTTCCTCCATGGTTTCTGTATTCACAAAGGAAAATACCCTGCCACGTACCCAGTTTTAACCGACCGTTGGAAACTGGTATTGTAAGCGAAACACCTGTAAGGGCAGATTTTACGTGAGAAGGCATGTCATCCGGCCCCTCAAGTGTATGCTCCAGGAAAGGCAGATTTTCGGGAACTACATGATTGAAAATGCTTTCCATATCTGTTCTTACCGAAGGATCTGCATTTTCATTGATCATCAGACCTGCTGAGGTATGATGCAGAAACACATTAAGCAAACCTTTGTTGGGTAGATCATTGAGGGCCTCTGTTACATAACGGGTGATGATGTGATATCCCCTTTTAAATGCCGGAAGTTGTATTTCTTTCTGAATAATCATGTGATATGTTTATCAAAAATAATTTAAAATCTAAAGACTAAAAGTTTCTGTTTGCGGTATAATTCGTAACTTCATTCAGGAAAACAAAATTACAAATCTAAAATGACAATCCATGAGAAAATTTATGTTGATCAACCTGATTTTATTTTTTACCGTTACCCTTTCCGCCCAGGATTGTAGTTTTTATATCCCTTTTGAGGAAGGAAAAGGGTTTCGGTATGAAAATTATAACAAGAGAGATAAACTGCAGGGCATTAATGATATAGAAATCGTATCCGTTGATAAGGTTACCCATGGTACCGAAGCGTTGGTGGCTGCCAAAGCTTATGATAGAAAAGAGAAATTGTTGTTTGAAGGGGACTATGGAATTGTTTGCACAGGAAACGAACTCCTTATCGATATGCAATCGCTCCTGAATCCTGCCATGATGGAGGGTTTTTCTGGGATGGAAGTAAACATATCCTCCATGGATATTGTAATACCCGATAACCCTAAGATTGGTGATAAATTACCCGATTCGGAAATGGAAGTAATGGTAAGCACCGGTAATATGACAATCAGCGAAATGGTGATTTCAATGAAAAACAGGGTGGTGGAATCCAGAGAAACCATTACTACTCCTGCCGGAACCTTCGATTGCATAAAAATAACTTACGAAAATCATCTCGATACCAAAGCAATGGGGATTTCAAGAAACATGGTAACCAAAGTGGCAGAATACTATGCCCCGGAAATAGGTAATGTGAAAAGCGAATTTTTTGATGAGAAGGGCAACCTTGATGGGTACAATGTTTTGGTGAAAATATATTAATCTGTTTTCTTTAAGAGAATTCCCACGACCCCTTTCAAGGCCTTCCCGGAAATCTTTCCTCGCAAAAATTCATCATTGCCAGAAAATACCCTGTCTTTGGAATTATCCATTCCAAAGACAGGGTATTTTTTATGTAAATCCCCCTCATATTCACTGTGTTTTTCAGCAAGACTTATCAGCACCTTTAATTTTACACATTTTGGCATCTGTTTCATCCCCTGCCATCTCAACCATCTTAACCTTCCTTTTTATATTGGAATGGCACATCATAATTTTACTATTTATTGAAAAATAAAACTTCGGTGAATCCGCTTTTATGCCTGAAATAATTTGTACTTTTGCACCCTCAAAATAATAAAATCCAATTATGGCGTTAAAGTGTGGTATTGTAGGTATGGCAGGTACGGGCAAAACAACCGTATTCAACTGTTTGTCAAAAAGTAAAGTGGGCGCTGGAAGTCCTAAAGCAACCAATCTGGGGCAAATAGAAGTTCCGGATCCCCGTCTTCAAAAATTATATGAATTGGCCAATTCTGCCAAACTGGTTGCAACCACGGTTGAAATCGTAGACATTCCCGGTCTGGTTAAGGGCGGGGGTCAAATAAAAGGAGGAAATCAGTTTTTGGCGGATATCCGGCAAACTGACGCCATTTTACATGTGCTTCGTTGTTTTGATGATGATACCGTTCCGCACCTGGAGGGCAGTGTAAATCCTGTAAGGGATAAGGAGATCATTGATCTGGAACTGATCAGCAGAGATCTGGAAACACTGGAAAAGAAAATTCAAAGACTGGAAAAAGTTGCCAAAAGTGGTGATAAAGATGCCAAAACCGGTATTGAAGTGATCTCAAAACTCAAAGATTACATGGAAGGGGGAGAGAGTGCCCGCACCTACACCATGGATGAAAAAGAGAAAAAGTATATCGATGATTGCTTTTTACTGACGGATAAACCCGTTTTGTATGTTTGTAATGTTGATGAATCCTCCGCTGCCAAAGGCAACCAATATGTTGAGGAGCTCAGAAAAATTGTGGAAGAGGAAGATGCAGGATTTCTGATCATTGCTGCGCAGGCGGAAGCAGAAATATCAGAACTGGAGGATCAGCAGGACAGGGAAGAGTTTTTAAAAGATCTTGGATTAGAAGAACCCGGAGTGAATAAACTGATCAGAGCCGCTTATGATTTGCTCAATCTGAAAACGTTTTTTACTGTTGGTCCCAAAGAAGCACATGCCTGGACTATCAGAGAGGGTATGAGCGCGCCACAAGCCGCCGGTGTGATTCACAGCGATCTGGAAAGAGGTTTTATCAGGGCTGAAGTAATGAAATATGAAGATTTTGTTTCCCTGGGATCTGAAAATGCCTGTAAAAATGCCGGTAAATTTTACATTGAAGGGAAAAACTATATCGTTCAGGATGGCGACATTCTCAACATTCGCTTCAACGTATAAATGGGCAGCGCGGGGTAAAAGATGTTTATTTTGATGAGTTTTCCTGCTGTCGTGAATTACCAGGAAATTTACAAATCTGCCATTTGACACCTGTTGCCGGATTAGTGTTCCGGTTCTTTGAGTTTGCGCATAATTCTTACAAAATCAGATTCCTTCACAGGTTTGGTAAGGTATTCATCCATCCCTTTCTTCATATACTTTTCACGATCTCCTTCAAAGGCATTCGCACTCAAACCTACTAT
>CAYMLS010000317.1:0-2567 GCA_964390665.1 uncultured Bacteroidales bacterium
GATTTCACATGGGCCATAAGTCCGTCATTTTTTATTCCTGAATCCGATGATTCGGTTTTTCTTTCTTACATGCCCTGGTATAAAAACGGAATTTTTCAGGGGCAAATGTATTATTCAAATTACTATGTAAAAATAAAAGTAGATGATCAATGGCATCTACTTGCAGAATTTATTGGCAATGACAATAATTCAAATCTGTTAGAAAAACCTGTTATTCTTAATCTGAATGAATTTAAAGGCAAAGACGTGCAATTGGCATTTATTTACCAGTATTCAACAGGATGGCAAATGGCTATTGATGAAATATTTGTATATCAGCAACTTGAAACAGACTTTGGGATATCCTCCCTTTCAGTAAAGCCCTTATTCGGTCTCGTCCCTCTCGAAGAGGTTTTCATCGAAGCACGTATACAAAACTATGCTAGTCAACCAATAAATACAAACATATACCTTTTCATAAATGGAGAGCTTGTTCAAACAAAAACAACCGGAATTATAAGCAACAATTCTGCTCCGCAGCGCATAAGATTTGAATGGACTCCCCAACAAGAGGGTATCTTTGATATAAAACTGCTACTTCCCCAGGATCAACAATTAGAAAACAACTCTTTAAGTACCGAGGTTATTGTTCATGAAAGTTTTGCTTTAAAAGAAAACTTCGAGAATTTCGATTATGACGAACTTGGATTTGCTTTCTTTTATTTTCCTCCTTTAAACTGGACTATTAGTGATGCCGAAAATGTGCTTACAACCACAAATTGGCAGATTAGCGATGAAGCTTCTGTCTTGATGGCTGGAAGGGAAAACATGGACGCACAATACATCACTACCCATCTCATCGAGTTTAGCGAAAAAGACAAGTGGTTGAAGTTTTTTATTGATGGTAGAAATAATAGTGTTAATGTATTACCGGAAGATTACCCTGATGCCGAACCTTATGGAATTCAAGGACACTCAACCCTAAAGGTATTGTATGCTGAAAGTATTGAAGGTCCGTGGAGTCAACTTGGAGAAGATATAGAAATGAAAAGCATATATGATGAAGATCAAAACCTTATTCAGTCCGCTAATCGGGTAAGAGAGATCGAAATGGATATCTCAGAATTAAAAGGTAATGAATATTACCTCTCTTTTCAAACCACAAGCAATTTCAATCTTTTTGTTAATGGTCAACCGTTTCATAGCTATGTCATTATTGATGATATTCTTATTGGACATGATACCCCTTTAACAGAGTTTTCTGTTATGAACCTGAGCGAAGAACCAATTGAAAATGCTCAAATTACGGTTTTTGATTATGAGGATAATATTTTAGCATCAAGATATACAAAGGATGACGGTTCCGTTGAATTTTTTTTAAATGAAGGTGAATACACATATGTAGTTTCAAAAAATGGTTTTGTTAATTCAGAGGGAAGTTTTCTAATAAATAATCAAGAAATTGAATTATATGAAGTAATTCTTCAGAATACAAATGATTTGTTTAATGTATCATTTCATGTTACAGATGAAAACGAAAATATCATCAAAGAAGCCTATATTACAATTGCCAATATTCAGGGAATAACGGATGATACAGGTACTTTTCAGGCAAATGATCTTGCAACCGGAGAATACCATTTTATCATCAATGCTCCCGGATACCAAACCTATAAAGACAAAGTAACCATTACAGAAAACGAACCAGATAATATTGTTAATGCAAAGCTATTTAATCTTCCAACTCATAACAACTTGGTTTTAAACCATAAAACAGACTTCTTAAAGTGTTTTCCAAATCCTGCAAGGAATTATATGCAGATAAACGCAAATACCAAAATAAATTATTTGGATATTTACGACCTCAATTCCAGAAAAGTAATGTCTGTTTCACCTGATAATGATAAGTTTATTCTAAACTTATCATCACTCAACAATGGAATTTATTTATTAAAAGCATTCTCTGATGATAGTTTTCAGACTGCTAAAATTCAAATTATTCGGTAAAAAGCATTAATACACATAACCTCATTCCCTTTCTGAATGGACAATCCTTTGGGATGTTTTCATTGCTGTTTGTAAATGATTTGTAAACATGCGCCGCTCTGTTTTTTAATTAGTGTCAGCAAGAAAACTCTTAATTTTTTGTGTCTTTGATAAGAAATCGTCAAAGACAAGGATTTCGTCTCGTTTTTTCAACGAGATGAATCCAAGGAGTCCCGTTAAAAGTAACGGGATGACTGATTCAAAAACGAGAATAACGCAGTATTTGGCGTTTTCTTGCAAAGACTAATTATAACGGTCATCCCCCCACCTTCTTCCATTTATCTTTCATTCCCTAAAAACATTATGGTTGGGTGAATGTTTAACTGTTATGGAAACCCGGGTTCAAATGAAAGCACTTGCGTCCACGCCTAAAAATCGTTTTCGGTAAAGTGGCGAAAACATTATGTCTTTAATTTTTTGAGCATCAAACCTTCAAAACAGTGTCAACTCCTGTAAATAGCAAACAATAAACATTTGGAGTGGACGCAACACTTACAATCTTTATTCCTTTGATTTGCCATGGTAATTCTGTAAGGAAAATA
>CAYMLS010000317.1:2577-6172 GCA_964390665.1 uncultured Bacteroidales bacterium
TGATGGCAGGTTAGAGGAAATATGATGACCGGAAGAACAATTTTAAGACAGATCATGCCCATCAATCAACTGATGAAACCGCGTGTGAATTTGTAACATCAGAACAGCAAAAACATTCATGTCAAAAAAGATATTTCATACTTTTCTTCGAAAGATCCTTAAGATCCTTCTTTGGGTATTTGGATCCTTTCTGGCTTTATTTTTAATAATTACCCTGTTACTGCTTATTCCGGCAGTACAAACGAGCCTTACTTCCAGATTAACTGGTTTTGTAAAAAACCAAACAGGGACCGAGATCACCATCGACCGGGTAGCAATTAAATTCCCTGCCTCGGTGGGATTAAAAGGGATTTTTCTGGAAGATGAAAAGAAGGACACCTTGCTTTATGCCGGAAGTATTTTTGTGGATATCGGCATGCTTGGCTTACTAAGGAACGATGTCAACGTTCATCACCTGGAGTTAAGCGATGTAAATGCCAATATGATCAGAAACCAACCGGACAGCGTTTTCAATTACCAATTTCTGATAGATTCTTTTGCTGCAGATACTACCGAAGATACATCCAATTCTGATTCACCGCAAAAAGAGGAAACCCAAACTAAGGAAACAGCATCTCGGTGGGACATTAACATTGGCAAAGTGGATCTGCAAAATATCCGTTACCGGTTAAAGGATTATTTTTCAGGAACAGATATGCAGGTTTCATTGGAGCATCTAAATGCCAGGTTGGATGATGCTGACGTTCTGAATGAAAAATACCTGTCGGAAAGTATCCTGATCAGTGGTTTACTGCTGGAATTGGATCTTTCTGAACCCGCAGTGCCTTTGCCGCCTGATACATCCAATACCGGAATACCCGAAATGGATATCCACCTCGGACGGTTATTACTGGAAAACAGTGGATTTCGTATGAAGGACGATAAAGGTTTCAGCATTGACCTGGATGCAGGAGAACTGGAAATCGAAACAGAAAAAGTTACATTGCACGAATACTTTATTCAATTAAAAAAATTCAGCACCAGGGAACTCATCACTTCCATAAAACTACCGGCTACGAGTGTATCGGAACCTCCCTCAGATGCAGAAAAAATCTCTGCCCAACCTGCATATGAAGATGTGCAAAATGATGGATTTGCATTCTACTTTTCTGAAATCATGGAATGGAATGTCGGTGTGGAAAATTTTTCAATCAAAGATTCTGAATATCAAATGCAATCAGGCAATAAACCCTATGACGGGGATCAGTTCACCCCAGAGCATATGAACCTGAAAAGCATCAACATGGAGGCAAAAAACATGCATGTGTCTCCTGAAACCATCAGGATGGATATTGACGATATACGTATCATGTTTTCAGAAGAATTCCAGATCACCAAACTGCAAACAAGAATAGACCTGGGACAACAATCGGAGATCAAAGACTTTGTAATGGAAACAGAACAAAGCAATTTTTCTTTTGACTTTTCTTCCCCGGGAAATCTGCTGAACTTTGATCAGGAACAAGCATTGGGATATCAAATTGAACTGATGATACAGGAGATAAACCTGCAAAAAGACCTTGCCTACTGGGTGCCACAAATGGACCAATTCTTCTTTCAATATCCGGGCAATAAAGGCATCAAAACAGGGGGAGACATAAAAGGTCAGATCAACAATTTTTCAACCGATAGTCTATGGATCACATCCGAAAATCTTTTTGCTCTTAACCTGCATTCTTCGATAAACGGACTTCCCCAAACCGATAGTTTACAATGGAATGTTACAGAATTCAATCTTTTTGCAGCGCCCTCTTTTTTCATGGATCAGATGCCGGATTCTTTGATACCTCAAAACATAACACTGCCGGAATATCTTTATCTTGAATCGGAAACCAGTGGCAATATGCAAAACTGGAGCGCCTCTCTGGATATGAGAACCAACCTGGGAAAATTGTCGTTGCAGGCAAATTTGAATGACTCTCCGGATGTACAACAAAACTTAAGTGGAAACCTTTCAGTCAATGAATTGAACATTGCCAGTATTACACAAAATGAAGATTTTGCTGAGAAAGTTAATTTTGACCTTCAATGGGACGGGCAGGGAACAGACCCCACACAAATGAATATGAATGCAACCGCAACGTTAAAAGACCTGGTTTTCAGAAATCATCCATATGACACACTAACTTTCAACTTATCTTTAGAAGACTCTACCGTTTTTGTTAACTCACAATACAAAGACCCTGAACTGGAATTTGACCTGGATGCACAATCGGGTATATTTAAAAAGGTACCAGACCTTGTTGCTCAGATCGACCTGGCATATGCGATGCTCAGCAAACTCGGATTCTCTGAAGAAGAACTACTGGTGAAGTCACAATTACAAACCAATACTGTTCTGGCTCCGGCAGGCTTTTTCAATGGCCAGATCAACATTACAGGTACTTCCATTGCCAATCAGGGAGAAATAACCAATTTACCTGATTTGTTGATTTCCTCAGATTCAGACTCATTGAATTATAAGGTGGATATCAAATCAAGAATAGCAGAACTAAAGTTCCGATCCAATACATCTCCTGTTGAACTGCCTGCTGTTCTGGCAGAGCATTTTTCACCCTACTTTTCCATGTCAGGGAATACTTTTTCAGCAGATAGCATCGCTTCTGAAGAAAAACATTTTCAAATTGACATGAAAGTTTATCCTGAATTATTCATTACAGATCTGATAGTCAAAGACCTTCATTATTACGATACGCTGAATTTACAGTTAGATTTTAACAGCACCAATGGAGTATTTGCTTTTACAACCACTATTGACAGTCTTCATTACAGCGATTTTGGGATAAGGGATTTTCAAACCGAACTTCATACAAAAAACAAAGAGATCACTTTCCACTCCCATACGCATCGGATATCATTCCAGGGTATTGAATTAAACGAGCTACGGTTGCAGGCAAATATGATGGATAAAGAAACAGAATTCGACTTTTCCGTATTCAACACCGAAAATGACTCTCTATACGCTTTCAAAGGACGAATGGAACAATCTGACAGCTTGTATCAACTCAGCATCAATGAATATGGACTGATCCTAAACGGTGAAAAATGGAGTATTCATCCGGAAAATAAGATCATATGGGCAGAGCAATATATTTTTATCGATAGCTTCCAATTGGAAAGCAAAAACAGAATGATTGCTGCCCAAAGCATTGCAAATAAGGAAGATGAAAATACGATAAACCTGGATTTCAACCAGATAGAAATAGCGAACCTCACGGATTTTACTCCTACCGGCATTCCGCTCGTGGGAGGTCTGCTGAATGGTTCTGTTCAACTCAAAAATATTTTTGATAACCCTGTTTTCCTGGCTAACGCAACACTCGATAACTTCAATGTTCAGGGCGACACCATCGGAAATATTGAAATGACTGCAGAAAACCCCGAAACTTCACTTTATCAATTTACATCGACCATCAAAAGCGCACAATCCCATCTGGAATTTGACGGAACGTATCAAACAGGTGACAGCAACAACATTGATTTTAATGTGTTGCTTAAGAGCCTTGACCTTTCGCCTTTTGACAAGTTTACTGGTGGAAGTATAACGGGCTCAAGC
>CAYMLS010000318.1:0-6115 GCA_964390665.1 uncultured Bacteroidales bacterium
AATACCTTGCGGCAACCACAAAGCGGTTAAATGTTTTGCCTTCCTGCTTGGGTTATTGGATGTGATATTCAACTCCTTCGGAGTTGGTGGGCTGCTACTATGCTTCCATCCCCGGGTTGCAACCCGGGGTTATTCACATTGAAGTCCTTCGGACTTATGGTTTTATTCTGACGGTTTTTAGTGGTGGGACGAACTGGAAGTCGTCCAACCATTGTAGGGACAGGGCATGCCCTGTCCCTACGGTGCTTCACTACGTCACCAACCCCGTTTGCCCGTCGTCCGACGACTTCCCGCTCGTCGGAAGATTAGACAAAATCAGAAAAGCCAATAAAATCCTTGTTTTTTCTACCAAAGGGAGAAAAATCAAAGTTTTTACCGGATACCAATAATCTTTTAACAAAACTTACCCTACCTTTGTAGCGCAAATTTCCTTTTCAATCTTCATTAAAAAAAATACCATGGATGCCAACAACAAAAAGACCATTGCTTTAATTGCACACGACAACAGAAAAAAAGAACTGATCGAATGGGTAGACTGGAACAGTGAGGCGTTATTAAAAAACAACATTATTTGTACCGGTACAACGGGAAAACTAATACGGGAAACCCTGGAAAAATCACTTTCAAAGGGAAGCAGGGAACAATATAATATAACCCTGTTAAAGTCAGGGCCGCTGGGAGGTGATCAGCAAATGGGTGCCATGATCGTCAACGGACAGATCGATATGATGGTGTTTTTCTGGGATCCCATGCAACAGCTTGCCCACGACGTGGATGTAAAGGCCTTGCTTCGCATTACCGTTCTGTATAATATTCCTACTGCCTGCAACCGTTCTACGGCCGACTTTCTGATCTCTTCTGAATTGTTTGCCAAACCTTACATCCCCAAACCCATGGATGTAAACGATTACCTCAACCGCGAACTGGATGTTTGATCATGAATGCACAAAATATCCGATTAAAAAAACTTCAAACGTTTTAATTTTATTATTTATATATTAATTTTGTTTTCATAATAGTCATTACAAATCTAAAACCTATTCTTGTTATGGAAAATGCAGATGTGAATCAAAAACCTGGCATGTTTAAACCTGCTTTAAATTATGCAGTGATCGTTTCAGCGGCACTGATCGTAATCACTTTAGTGTTTTATTTGTTTGGAGAACTTCAGAACGACTGGGCCAGCTGGATCGGTTTTGCTGTATTTTTGGCAGGCGTTATCTATTCTGCCGTCTCTTTCCGAAATGAAAAACTGGGTGGATATATTTCTTATGGTGGTGTTGTGGGATTCAGCACATTGCTCGGACTGTTCACCGGGGTGATCACCGGATTGTTCGCGTTCCTGTTGTATGGTTTTATTGCTCCCGACCTTATGGAGGAGCTGCGTCAGGAAACCATCATGGCAACTGAAAACCTCATGCTCCAGACCAATCCCAATATTTCTAACAGCGAACTTGACAATATGATCGACTTGCAGCTGCGTTTTCTTACCCCTCCTATGATGATGGTCAGGGCAATTTTTGGTTATCTGATCCAGGCGGTTATCATTGGTCTTGTCGCAGGAATCTTCCTTAAGAAGAGCAATCCGGATGAAGTTGCTTAACAGCAGGTCAGGAACCATCATTTTTCTGATTTTTCTTTCTCTGTTTTTCTCTTCCTGTCGTCAACCCATGTATTCATGCGATACACATGCTTGCACCCGAATAGCGGTTGGGGAAGGACCTGAGGATTTTGCACTGGATACCACTTCTTATGTGCATCATCGTTTGATCATCTCTTCTGCAAAGCGCAGAAGCGATGGAGCAGGGAAAATTGAAATGCTTGACCTCCACTCAGGTAACGTGGCGGAAATGAAAAGAATTCGTGAAGATCAGGATTATTTTTTCAGTCCACACGGCATTTTTTTCCAACAGTCAGATCAGGAACACTTTCTTTGGGTTATCTCGCATGAACCCGATGAACAGGAGTGGGTGTTGAAATACAGTGTCAGAAACGATTCACTGATTTTTCAACGTTCTTTTCAGCATCCTTTTTTTGAAAGTCTTAATGGCATAGCTGCTTTGGAAGACGGCAGTTTTTTTGTGAGCAACGATCATGCTTTTGGTGGAAGCATTCTCCATTGTTTTCCAGACGGAACGTGCACAAAAATAGCAAAGGGATTGATGTTTGCCAATGGATTGCATGTGGAAAACAACAAACTGTATGCTGCCACCACCCTAAGCAACAGGGTTCTTGAGTACGATATCAAAAATGGTTTTAAAAAACAACGACTTACCCGCATCAAAGGAGGAGATAATTTTTCTTTTCATGATGGGCATTTGATCCTGGCTGCTCATCCTTCCTACTTTCGTTTTTTTCGTCATGTGAAGAATAGCAACAGGAGGTCACCTACTGAAATTTACAGCGTGGATCCATTGTCGGGTAACAAAAAACTATTGTTCGAAGATGATGGAAAGATGATCAGTGCCGGTGCCACTGCCCTGATTTACCAGAACCATATTTATATATCGCAGGTTTTTGATCCCTATCTGTTAAAGGTGAGCATGGAAGAGTAATGTTCTTTGCTTGTGCATTGTTGTACATCACTTATTCGCTCCACCACAAAAAGTTTATCATCCAAAAACCGTAGCGAAGTGGATCTCTACACAGTAAATTGTATCCAAAAAACCTGAAATTCAGATAAATAAAAACATGGTATTTTCACGAACCGAAGCCCGGCGAAGTCAGTTTTTCCGAAAACGAGTTTTCGGAGTGGACTCATTCGTTGATTTTCTCTCCAATAAAAAAAATACCCTCTGCACTTTTTCAAATGCAGAGGGTATAAAAAACAGAATCTTATAACAACCTTAAAAACTCTGATAGATTATTTTACAAGCAAACCATTTTGGATAAGAAAAGGTTCAATTCCGGGTTCTTTTCCTCTGAAATGAACATAAGCGTCCATACCCTGGTACAATGAATTTCCTGCAAGGATATATTTTCTGAAATTTTCGGCCAGTTCCTGGTTGAAAAGATCACCGGATTCTTTGAAGGCAAAGAAAGCATCAGCATCCAAAACACCTGCCCAACGATAAACATAATATCCGGCGGCATATCCTGAACCGAAGATATGACCAAAATTGGTTGTTCTGTAACGTGGAACAATAGCATCGATGAGTCCGATCTCTTCCATGGCAGATTTTTCAAAAGCGTTTACATCTGTATTCTCTGAAATATCGGATGTATGCCATTTCATGTCGAGGATAGCGGCTGCCAGGTATTCAGTATTGATGAACCCCTGGTTGAATCTTCCGCTGTTTTTCAGTTTTTCGATCAGTTCATCGGGAATCGGTTCACCGGTTTCATAATGCAATGCATAGGTTTTCAGCAATTCGGGTTCACCTGCCCAATTTTCCATGATCTGCGAGGGGAGTTCAACAAAGTCGCGCGGCACACTTCTGCTGGTTCGTCTGTAATGACCGTCGGCAAAAAGGTTGTGCAGTGCATGTCCGAATTCATGAAAATAGGTACGTGTTTCATCCCAGCTGAGCAGGGCAGGGGAGTCGCCTGAAGGGCGGGTAAAATTGGTTACGATGGTCACCACCGGGGCGATTTTTTCGCCGTCTTCGTAAGAACCGCTGCGGTATGTACCACACCATGCACCGCTCCGTTTTCCTGGTCTTGGATGGGGGTCATACATCAAAACACCGAGATGACTACCATCTTTATCAAAAACCTCATAGGTTTGAACCTCTTCATGGTATACCGGTATATCATTGCGCTCCAAAAAGGTAAGTCCGAAGAGTTTCTCAGACAGATTAAAGATGCCGTTTCTTACATTTTCCAGGGAGAAATAAGGTTTTACCTCTGCATCATCCAGATCATATTTTTCTTTTCTGATCTTTTCGGCATAGTACCACCAATCCCATGAAGCCAGTTCGAAATCGCCTCCTTCGCGTTCGATGATCTTTTGCATTTCTGCGCGCTCCTCTTTTGCCAGTTCAATAGAAGGCTCCCAAACCTGATAAAGAAAGTTGAAGACATTTTCGGGATTTTCCGCCATCTGTATGTCAGTGAAATATTGTGCATAATTATCAAATGCCAGCAATTGAGCCATTTCTTTGCGGAGCATCATCAATTCAACAAACAGTTCTTTGTTGTCATGATCGTTGTTGTTGTCTCCTCTGTTGAAGTATGCTTTGTACAATTCTTCTCTCAGTTCCCTTTTGGGCGAATACTGCAGGAAGGGCGTCCAGCTGGGTTTTGCAAGGGTAAATACCCACTTACCTTCCATGTCGTCAGCAGCAGCCTGGTCGGCGGCAGCTTCAACAACACCTTCGGGTAATCCCACCAGGTCGCTTTCATCTTCTATGATCAGTTTGAAGTCATTATTCTCTGCCAGCAGGTTTTCACCGAGTTCCAGTGAAATCATCGAGATACGTTCGCTGATCTCTTTCAACTTGTTTTGCTGTGCTTCGGGCAACGCTGCACCCCCTCTTTCAAAATCACGGTAAATTTTTTCCACCACGATCATTTGTTCTGCATCCAGACCCAGCTCGTTCCGCTTGTTGTAAACGGCCTGAATTCTTTCAAAAAGATCGGCATTGAGGCTGATAGAATTATAATGCTGGGTAAGCATAGGGGTGATCTCGCGGGCCAATTCCTGCAAACGGTCGTTTGTCTCAGCACTTCTTAATCCACCAAAAACAGGACTGATCTTTCCTAAAAGGCTGCCTGCCTGATCGTAGGCAACAATCGTATTTTCAAAGTCAGGTTCTTCGGGGTTGTTGATGATGGCATCAATTTCTGCAGAATGTTGTTTGATGCCCTCCTCGTAGGCGGGCAAAAAGTGATCTTCTTCAATTTCATCAAACGGAGGTACACCAAATGGTGTATCCCATTCCGTTAAAAATGGATTTTCGCCTGTGGGAGCCTGTTTTGCTCCCTCGTTACATGAATACATCATGAGGGTTGTAATCAAAAGGATGAACAAATTTTTTTTCATGTTACTTTTTTGAATGTAAAATTAAATAATGTGTTTTTTCAAAAGTAGTTGATTTCGTAGTTTTATTCAAAGAAACAGTATCTTTTTTTCAAAAAAATCAACCATACTTTTTCTAAAACGAAGTTTTGGAGGACTGTTGTACCGTTTATGGAAAATTAACTTCCCCTGTGCATCCGGGAGGTGAAACCACCAGGGAGGGATGGCAACATTTGAATCGCGAAAAACCATTGAGCTGTTTACCAGGCAATCCCGTTTCCAAAACCCTGTCATCCGCAACGATCAGGAATATCAACGGATAAAGAATACCATGATCAACAATCCAGGAAACTGGAATCATGAATCCACTCTAAAAAGTATATTGTCCACAAATTACACGAACCGACACTAATTATAATACCTGATATTCAGATAAATAAAATAGGGTCATTGCACGATTTTCTCCGAAAACGAGTTTTCGGAGTGGACTCAATAACTAAAGTTTCCCACTTGCCAAAGCTTTATTTGACGTTGGTTTTATATTTCTATCTTTCTTTACTTTTGCCTGCTAATATTCACAAAATCAGCATGGTACAAGGATGAAGTCAAAACTCTGTGTTTTTTTAGGTTTATCTGATATTTTTTCCATTAGAAACAGTATTTCAGCAAACCTTTTATCATGACTATTTTCTGATAATCTTCTCATGGTTTCCTCTACATCAATGCTTAAAAAATCTAATAAATGCATCACCATTTGTATGAATGCTCTAACTAATCGTTCCCACAAGGTCATCTCAAGCAAGCTCTGCTGTACTTTGCGAAATAGTCCACCCATAGTCTCATAACATTCAAAGCGTTTCTGCAAGGTGAGTATCGTATGTGTTATCAAGGCCATGGTTGTATCGGCAATCTGTCCGTCAAAGTCGGTATTCTGACTACAACCCAGACCTAAATACTGCTTGCACTCCTTGAACAGTACTTCAATGGACCATCTGATCTGATATCTCTCTATGGCTTGTGTAAAGTTTAATTTCAAATCTGTTGTTAACAATAATGACCAATTGGATGCATTGTTGTACTTTATGAAAAACAGCTTTACAGTTTGACCTTTATAATCCACCACAAGGGGTATGTAATGCGACTTATACTTTCTTG
>CAYMLS010000319.1:0-6086 GCA_964390665.1 uncultured Bacteroidales bacterium
TTATCTCATCATAATTTTTTTGCCCTGCACTGATTTAATCATGCAGGGCATTTTTCATGGATATTAACCCAAAAAAGTAATTTTTTCAGGATGCAGGTTTTAATATGGTTAAACAACATTCTCTTAATCCATCAATTACCAAAATCAACCGTTTCTTTACTTTCGTTTGTTCTCCACAAGTTCAGCAAGCCTTTGATTAACAATAACCGGTAAGGTACCCATCATTCCTGATTTTTCCTTGAGTTCGGTAAGCAGAATTTCGGTGTCATTTTTAAGAAGTTGCATGGTGTATTTATTGAGTTTTTGACGCACCGGATCGGTGATTAGGTGATTTGCCTCTGCCATTTCTCCTGCTATAATCACTGCTTCAGGATTAAACAAATGAATAAGAATAGCAATTCCTTTTGCCAGATATTCGCCGGCTTCTTCCAGGAGTTCTATAGCAAACTGATCGCCATGCATGGCGGCTTCAATAATAACCGGTAATTTTATCTTTTCATATTGATTGTTTACAAGCTTGGAAATAATGGAACTCTTCCCGTTTTCCAGTGCGATGGTAGCCTTTTTCACCAATGCGGTTCCGGAGGAGATCGTTTCAAGACATCCAATTTTCCCGCAATAACAAAGTTCCCCATCAGGAATCATTTGTATGTGCCCGAATTCGCCTGCAAAACCAGAGTGACCATGATACAATTCTCCGTTAATGATCTGCCCCAATCCGATACCTGAACCTATATTTATGAGCAGAACATTGGTTTTTTCTTTTGCCAGTCCGAACCAGAGTTCTCCCAGTGCCATCGCTTTTGTGTCGTGTTCAATAAATGCCGGTGCGCCCAGGAGCTCTTCAAAGAAATCTGAAAGTTTTTTATTTTCAAATTGAGGATAACTATAACTAACTCCTTTTCTGATATTGATCAGTCCGGGAATGGTAATGCCAAAACCCAGTAACTGAGAAGTTTTTATTTGCATGTTTTCAAGCAAACCCTGAACCTCTTTTTTCAGTATGAATAAAATATCATCAAGTGTATCGAGCCCTTCATTTATTTCAAAAACCTCACCTACGCTTTTGTTGTGCAAATCAAAAAGACCAAGTCTCACATACCTCCGGCTCAGTTCAATTCCCATGCTGTATCCGGCGGATGAATTCAATCCGAAAAGAGCAGGTTTCCTCCCCCCTTTCGATTTCCCTGTTCCTGAATGTGTAACCCAACCGGCTTTACCCAATTCATTCATGATATTGGTTAGTGTTGGAGTGCTATTGTTGGTAACTTCACACAATTCGGCAATGGTTTTATCACCTTCTTTATATAAAACTTCAAGAACCTGTTTCTTTAATAAAACCTTTTTCAGGTTCTGTGTTTGATTTTTGGGAATAATGGATCTCGATGGCATGACAAATATTTAAAAACAAAACATTAAGTGCTGCAATATAATAATTTTTTTGAATAAGTCTCCCTGATTTATGTGGTTTTTTAATTATCGTATGCCCGAAAACACTGATTTGCCGGCAAATACTTTTTTTGAACCGAGCATGACGAAATTTTGACACACGTGCATGATTATAATTCGCGGCATGTAAAACATGCCGTATAAACATTGTTGGCGAGCTCCCCCGTAGGAAAAGAACGGGGACCGATTGAATCAAATGATAAACAGATGGAAAAGATAAATAACCCGGTTGTTTTGTTTAGCACAAACAAGTTGCTGATTATCTTATTCTTAGAAAACATTCAAAAAACATTAACCATTCTGTAATATGGGCGTTTCACGGAGAAAATGGTTATATTTTTTTTTATAATTTAGCATCCTTATCAAAAGTACCCTTGTAAAGCATTAGAAATCCATTGATAAGGGATTTTTATAAATAACAAAACTATTCGAAAAAATACATCACATCCGGATTCATAAATAACATACATACTGGATCAACAAAAAATAAAAAATTGGAAATGAACAGTAATAATTAGTAAGTTTTGTACTCATGGACGGGGCAAAAAAAAGCAAATCACAATATCTGTAAATAAAAAGATAAAATGCCAGCGTACCCGTTTTGATAACGAAAAAACATGTGATCATATTAATCAAAATATCATACTCATGAAACTTAATGTAGGCTTTGTAAAATCAGTGTTGAATGTTTACGATGAAATGTCGGAAAATGGTATTTCAATCGTTTACCTGGGGGAGTTCCACCATCAGATCACCAAAATGTTTACCTCTATGGCCGAGGATGACATGGACAGGAAGGATGAGGAGAAGTCAACCATCAGAAAAGTATATTCGGTAATGGTGGAAACATTGCAAAATATGGCCAAACATTCCGACGAGATCACCGACAGGTATAACATCGGTAAAGGGTTATTCATGATCGGTAAGAAAAATGACACTTACTATATCATAACATCCAACAAGGTAACCAACAGTAAGAAAATAGACCTGGAAAAAGCAGTCATAGAGGTTAATGCGGCATCGCGGGATGAGTTGAAAGAAATGTACAAAAAGCAGATCACCGAAGGCAGAATATCAGACAAAGGAGGTGCCGGACTGGGATTGATAGAAATTGCACGCCGTACCCGTAA
This sequence comes from uncultured Bacteroidales bacterium, assembly GCA_964390665.1. Classification (GTDB taxonomy): domain Bacteria; phylum Bacteroidota; class Bacteroidia; order Bacteroidales; family UBA7960; genus SKVR01. Next base: position 2,580 of record CAYMLS010000319.1, read on the forward strand.
TAAGTTGGTATATCAGTTTTTACCTTTCGATGAAAACACACAGTTCTTTCTTTTAAAGGTGGAAATCAACGCAAAAAAAATTGCCTGACAGAATCAGTTTTTTATTTGGCAGGCATTTGTTATCTTTATACCCTTGGTCAATATAAACGAGGGTATGTCTGTCGATATCTTAAAAACTCCTGTTGAATATCTTAAAGGCGTAGGTCCTCAAAGGGCAGAGCTTCTGAAAAAAGAAATTGAAGTTTTCTGTTTTGAGGACCTGCTTCATTTTTATCCTTTCCGGTATATCGACCGCAGCAGGTTTTACCTGATCAGTGAGATCAACGAAGAAATGCCCTTTGTACAGATCAGGGGAACCATCGGTAACATACAGCTCCACGGAAATAAACGCACAACCCGTATGACAGCCTACCTGACCGATGCACACGGTAACAAAATGGAACTGGTATGGTTTAAAGGGTTTCAATGGTTGAAAAACAAGTTTTCCCCCGGTCAGGAATACATTGTTTTTGGAAAACCAACACGGTTTGGAAGTAAACTCAACATTGCCCACCCCGAAACAGAACCTGTAACACCAGGTTCCATCAGCCAGCAATCATCCATGCAACCGGTATACAACTCTACCGAAAAATTGAAATCAAGAGGGTTGGACAGCAAAGGCATTCATAACCTGATGAAAAATCTTATACCACAGGTAAAAGATCTCATTACTGAAAACCTTCCACCCTATTTGAAAAACGAGATCAAATTATTAGACCGAAAGCAAACCCTTGTCAATATCCATTTCCCGGAAAACGCCAATTTGCTGGCAAGAGCGCGTGCCCGTTTAAAATTCGAAGAACTCTTCTACATACAAATCAACCTGCTCAAGATCAAACACCTGAGAACATCTGAAGCCAAGGGACAGATTTTCAAAACAGTAGGCAGTAATTTCAATATATTCTATCATGAAAAGCTGAATTTTGAACTTACACAGGCACAAAAAAGGGTGATCAAAGAGATCAGAAAAAACACCCTGAGTGGCAGGCAAATGAACCGATTGATACAAGGAGATGTGGGCAGTGGAAAAACCATCGTAGCCTTACTATGCATGCTGATCAGCATCGACAACGGATTTCAAACCTGCCTGATGGCTCCCACAGAGGTTCTTGCAAATCAACATTTTGAATCCATTTCCCAAATGCTTTCGGGCATGGATCTGGAAGTGAGATTGCTTACCGGATCTACGCGGAAGAAGAAACGCAACGAAATTTTCGAGAATCTTGAAAACGGACATATCAGGATCATCATCGGCACACATGCCCTGATTGAAGACACGGTGGTTTTTAAAAACCTCGGATTGGTGGTCATTGACGAACAACACCGCTTTGGCGTTGCCCAAAGGGCCAAATTATGGAAAAAGAATACCATTCCTCCTCATGTGCTGGTGATGACCGCCACCCCCATTCCCCGAACCTTGGCCATGACCTTATACGGCGACCTGGATATCTCGGTGATTGATGAATTGCCTCCCGGACGCAAACCAGTAAAAACCATCCATCAGTACGATACGCACAGACTGAAAGTTTTTGGTTTTATGCGCGAACAAATTAAAAAAGGCAGACAGGTATATGTAGTATATCCGATCATTGAAGAATCCGAAAAACTGGATTTGAAAGACCTCAAAGATGGTTATGAAAGTATTGTAAGGGCTTTTCCATTGCCTGATTTTGCTGTAAGCATAGTGCACGGGCAAATGAAAGCCAGTGCCAAGGAATATGAGATGCAACGTTTTGCCAAAGGCGAGACCCAGATCATGGTAGCCACCACGGTCATTGAAGTAGGCATCAATGTACCCAATGCCAGTGTAATGGTCATAGAAAGTGCCGAAAGATTCGGATTATCACAATTGCACCAGCTACGGGGCCGGGTGGGAAGAGGAGCCGATCAGTCGTGGTGTATTCTCATGACCGGCATAAAACTTTCAGGTGATGCACGCCAGCGAATGCAAACAATGGTAAGCACCAATGATGGATTTGTGATAGCGGAAACCGATATGAAACTGCGGGGACCAGGCGACATTCATGGTACACAGCAAAGTGGTATCCTCGACCTGAAAATTGCCGACATTAGCAAAGATGAAAAGATACTGAAGTACGCAAGAGAGAAAGCCATAGACATCCTCGAAAAAGACCCGGGATTAACCAGCAAAGAAAACCATATCATCGCTGCCACGCTCCAGGCAAAATTTCGCAATAAAATGCTGTGGAGCAAGATCAGCTAAAAAAGATAACACAAAAAACAATACCTATACCTATCCTGAACCTGAAGGCGATCCCTTCCCTTCAACAGAATCCACATTCCGGTTCATCTTTATCTTCATGCTCTTTTCCGGTGCCCAAATCTGATTGGTTGCATATTGGAAAAAGGACTCTTCCTAAAAACAGAAGATTGTCAGCAGGAAGAAAACACATCAAATAAAAAAACCGCACCTTTTTAAAAAAAGATACGGTTTTTTTATTTGATATTTCTTAATTGTTTAGTTCAATACAAATCGTATGGGCAGGTTAAACTGAACCCTTACTGCCTGTCCTCTCTGTCGACCTGGCGTCCATGCGGGCATACTTTGAACCACGCGGATGGCTTCTTCGTCCAGTCCACCACCAACGCCTCTGAGGATTCTCACATCTGTTATGTTTCCGTCGATCTCTACAACAAAAGTAACGAAAACTGTTCCCTGGATACCTGCTTCACGTGCCATGGTGGGATATTTAAGATTTTCCTGCAGGTACTTCATAAGTGCTGCATCACCACCAGGAAAAGAGGGTTGATCTTCCACAATGGTAAAGATCTGTTCTTCTTCAACTTCCTCTTCTTCCACAATAACGGGCGTAAACTCTTCAACCTCTGTAAAAGCATCTGCTTCCGTATCAATGGTAAATTCCTCTTCAATTTCCACGTCATCATCTACAATGATAAGTTCTGTGGAAGGTTCGGGTGGTGGTGGTGGCGGAGGTGTTTCCTGACGTGTAATCGGAATATCCTCTTCTTCGATAAAGTCAACATCGAGTACACCCAGGTCTACTACCTGTCTCTCGTATTGCTTATATTCAAAAGCCATGAATACGACCACCAAAGCGAAAATAATACCAATTTGTACAAATAATCTCTTTTTATTTTCGAGATCTGCTTTGGGTGTTTTTTTGGGTTCCATAATATTCTGTTTTAATGGATGTATTGATTATCTGATTAATGATTTCTTATCTGGAAAAACGGGTTGCTAATATACAAAAATAATGTTTCACAGCCCACAAAGAAATTAAATTCGGTAGATAAATTGATATACCAGGGCGTTTTTCATGAGTAGGAACATTGTAAAAATTCCTGCAACCGCACCGGAAAAATTTGCTATAAAATCGAGCAAGGTAGCACTTCTGCCTTGCGAGGTGAAAACAAACTGCAGCAATTCAGTGCCTACACCAAAAATAACGCAAAAAACCAAAGAAATCGTATAATGATTATTATTTA
>CAYMLS010000320.1:0-6076 GCA_964390665.1 uncultured Bacteroidales bacterium
GGACCTTCTGGTCCTTCTGCTCCTTGTGAACCTTCTGGTCCCTGTGGACCTTGCTCACCCTGAGGACCCTGGGGACCGGGTTCGCCACCGCTTTCTGCATACAAAGCATAGGGCACACTCATAAGCTGACTGGTGCCCATGGGCAATCCATTTACACTGACCCTGATAAAATAAGGACCATCCGACCAGTCAACTGCTGCCAAATCTTCTGTGTTGACGCTACCGATCTGCAGGTTAACCAGGCCAAAGTCGTTGCTCTGTGTGGAATGAATCTCACTAAAAACTACTGCTCCATCCACATTTCCCTGCAGCAATTCAACAGTCAGATTCACATTTTCATTTTGCATCACTTCACCGTCATCCTCGCGCAATACCGCCTGGTAATTAAATCCCTGGGGAGACTGGGAATAAGACGCAGAAAATGTAAGCGCAAAAACAGAAAATATAATCAAGTAGATTGTATTTTTTCTGAATGAAACGCAATGGGATGATAGGGTGTCAAAAATATTTTTGCTTTGGTTCTGTAATGTGTCTGTTTGTTTCATAGTTAATCCTTTTTTGAATTCATAAATGAGTACAGTCTAAAAACTTGTTTTTAGACATTCGTGTAAATTTTGTTTTGTTTTATATTGCTGAAATTCAATCAATTAAATCCGTGTAAATTTGTGGACAAATACTTTTTTTACTGGACTTATAAATGCATAAATAACGTCAAAATGTATCGTGCGATAATCTATCTGACCGGATTAGCAAATTCCGGAGTGATGCAATTATTGCTTCATAATTTTGAAAGTTTTTACCGGTTTTTCATTGCGGGTAATTTTTAAAAAATACGTTCCGGGTTGGAGGTCATCAAAAGCAACCCGCGTTTCTGTTCCCAGGAGATTATTGCTGGAAACTAAACGACCCTGGACATCATAAATCCGGTATTTCAGGCTTTGGGTTTGTCCTGTGTTTGTTGAAATGGTTACATCTGCACTTGTAGGGTTGGGAAATGCAGTGAACTGAAATTCCAGATCAGGTTCTTCTGTCATGGTACTCACTACAATAACAGGTTGTTGGAAACCTTGTGTGAGAATCATATCGGCTGAACTATAAGTTTCAATGACGGTTTCACCCAGTGTCCAGCTGATCGACATTTCCCCGGTTTCATGATTATTGCCGGCAGAGGCCACTACTTCCTGGGCATGAATATTTTGCGTAATCATCAAAAAAATGGAAATGATCAGAATAGGAAAAAAATGGTTCTTCATCATAATATTTTTTTTTTAGATTAAATGGTTTTTATCATCGAGAGGGGACAATAAAAATTTGTTGATTTATAAGTAAGTACATATTTTTTTGCTGAATCAGCTCAGGCAGGAGAAAAAAAATCGAAATGCATCGGTTTTTGATGCTTCCGGAGGCATATCATTCCTTTGGTGTCAGGAAAAAACCATGATTATTTTTTTTGAAGATGATTGTTGCACTGCTGCTTTGGTGTTGGAGACTAATTTACGGACTAAGAACACATTCGCTGTGCTGCAGTTTTTAGTAGTCATACAGACTGCTGATATTTGCTGCAATAGAGACAATTTGCCCAATGAACTTTGAAAGGCGAAAAAATATGAACCGAGCCATGACAAAATTTTGGACACAGTGTACACACACATGATTAGATTTCGCGGCATGGTAAAACATGCAGTCAGCGTGTTGGCAGCTTGATTCGACCAGGTAAAAAATCCTTGGGTAATTCTGTTTAAAAGTTGACCCCTGTAAAAAAAATCTTTTTCCCCTTTCCAACCTCAGAGCATTTTATTACGTCATTTTAAAAAAGAGGATTACATAATCCCTTACAAAGAAAGAATACACCACTAATAATTTATTTTTTTACGCTTTAAAACAACCATTATGAAAAATTCAGCAACATTTACCCGCATCGCCATTTTGAGCATGGTATTCGCCTTTATTTTTATCTCTTGCGGTAAAGATGAAATGGAGGGTGGTCTATCTTTAAAGTTCAAAGCCACTGAAAACACACTCAAAAGTTCACCGGCTGACAATATCCTTCTTGAAAGCTTTATCATAAACGTTGGTGAAATAGAACTGGAGTTTGATGACAACGATCCCATGTTTGAAACTGACAGTATTGCCTCCGACATTGAACTCGAAGGTCCTTTTGAAGTAGATTTGATGAAAAACGGAGACCCTTTGTCAACTACAATCGTACAAAACATAGATCTCCCACAGGCTGTTTACGATGAGATAGAGTTTAAATTCAGAGAAAGTGAAAATGCTAATTCAGAAATGTCAGGAAAATCCATCCTGGTGAAAGGCACCATAAACGAAACCCCTTTTATTTTCTGGACAGACGAGGATATAGAAGTGGAGATAGAGTTTGAAAACGATGTTCTTCTGGATGAAGCGCAGATGGCTGTTCTTACTGTAGCAATTGATGTACTGGCCCTTTTTGATCCCATGCAGGGAGGAATAAACATCTCGGGAGCAACCGATACGAACGACAATGGCACAATTGAAATCTACCCCGAAGATCCTGATGGAAATGAAGACCTTGCAGATCAACTCTGGGACAAACTGGAAGATATTATTGAAGCGTTTGAAGAACAATTCGACAATTAGTGTCAGCATGAAAGATGCTATTTATCAAAATAAGTTCATCAAAACAAACCCCAAACTTCTTGTTGGTGACCGGAAAAATTCTTTTGCAACATGGTATTTGGAGACGATATCTGTTACGAACCGGAAAGCATTACAATTCAAAAATTAAAACTCCTTTGTGCATTAAACAGGAAAAAGGGTTGCAGCAGCAACCCTTTTTTGTTTATAACCACTTTTCCACTCACAATTCAGGTTTTCTAAAAAAAATCTCATACCATTCCAACCATTTCGAATTTATTTTCGTCATTATAACAGAAGTAATCCAAAAAGCGGGCAAGAAATCATCATAGAAAGCATTGGTACCTTTTAAATATATCAAAGCAGAATTCATAAAAATTTTACTTATGAACAAAGAGGTAATCTTACGAAAGCAATCCCAGAAAACCCTCTTCCAAAAGAAAACAAACGGATTCCGGGCAGTTGGTAAAAAAAACATTCATGGCAATTCTTCAGGAAAAAAATTACACATACTTTTGGCCGAAGATGATTTTATACATCAAAAAGTAATAAATCATTTGCTTTCTATTCTGGGGCATACCTTAATCATTGCCAACAATGGAAAACAGGCTGTAGAGATGTTTGAACCCAATTATTTCGACCTGATCCTTATGGATATCCGGATGCCCATTCTGGACGGTGTAGCAACTACACAAAAATTAAATGAAATCTATGATGATCTTCCACCCATAGTGGGGTTAAGTGCTATTGCCTTTGATGGAGACCGCGAGAAATACATGTCATTAGGCATGGATGAATATCTTAGAAAACCGGCGAAAAAAGAAGATTTCAAAAAATGCTTTGAATCATTATGATACGTAGCAAATTAAAAAAAATATTTTGCATCCCAACCCTTTATTATATCTGTTTATATTTTGATTAAATAGATCTCCTTCCTTTTCTTAAGGGGGAGCTCGCCAGCACGCTGACCAAATGCTTTACCATGCCGCAAATTATCATCATGCACGTGTATTTCGACATACTCAGTAGAACTGTGTCAAAATATTGGTCATGGATCGGTTGATCTCATACCTTCCTGATCAAACTGATTCCGTCACGCACGGGCAGTAGCAGGTTTTACACGCGAATATCGTTTTGTACGTGATTATTAAACCGGTCTATGGCAATGGTTTCCTCATCATTATTCTGAGTAATATCCAGCACCTTACCATCCCAGAGCACATTGTCGGCCAGGATTACCCCACCAGGGTTAAGTTTTTCCATGCATATTTCATAATACCGGATGTAGTTTTCCTTGTCGGCATCGATGAAAACCAGGTCGAATATCTCCTCAATACCGGGCAGGATATCCAATGCTTCCCCGAGATGATAAATGACCTTGTCTTCCAATCCTTCCATTCTGAAAAAGTTACGGGTAAAATCTTCCAACTCAGGATTATGATCAATGGTATGCAGTATCCCGTTGTCCTTCATTCCTCTCGACAAACAGATGGCAGAGTAACCGGTATATGTTCCAATCTCAAGAATACGTGATGGTTGCACCATTTTACTGATCATCTCAAGTAAGCGTCCCTGGAGGTGCCCCGACAACATCCGCGGGCGCAGGATCTTGGCGTATGTTTCACGATTGTTCTTTCTTAGCGTTTCATTCTCCGGAGTAGTATGCTCCCGGGCGTAATTCTCAATATCAGGATGGGTGATGTGCATGTAAGTAGTTTTTTGTTAGAAATGAAATATATTGAAAAGAAACAAAGAGGAAATGGTTTTTGATTGATTAAAACACTAGAAAACATGTTCTGAAGCAAGTGAACTATGTTAAATTTTTTGAGGATAAAAAATGGCAGGGAATATATTATAACTTACAAACCACATTATTACTTAATCAAACACGTTTAACCAAAAATAGCCCTTGCCAGAAATCCCGAAATACAATACTTGACTGATATACTAAAAAGACATACCTTTGTGGGATAAAACAGAATATATTATGAAAACAGTATCCTTAAAAATAGATGATTCGATTTTTGGAGAAACTGAAAAGATTCTCGCCCGACTTAAAAAGCCTCGAAACAGATACATCAACGAGGCGATTGATTTGTATAATAAAATTCAACGTAAACAAATGCTGGAAAAAAAACTTAAAAAAGAGTCTGAATTAGTAAAAGAAGATTCAATGTCTGTACTTAAAGATTTCGAACAGATTGATTATGCCGATTAAACAATTTGAAATTTGGATTGCGGATTTAAATCCTCAGATTGGAACTGAACCGGGAAAAACAAGGCCGGTTTTGGTGATTCAAACTAATTTGCTAAACAATATCCCTCATCCATCGACCATTGTTTGTCCAATCACAACCAACATCAAAAAGGATTCAGAGATATTGAGAGTACATCTTACAAAGGGGACTGCTGGTTTACAAAAGGCTTGTGATATCATGATTGACCAAATTCGTGCAATTGACAATAAACGATTGTCTAAAAAACTTGGTGCTTTACCGGATGAACTAATTGTTTTGGTTAAAGAGAATATTCAAATAGTACTTGATCTTGAATAGTAATTCATTATGATACAATCGAGTACTGCCCCGCCAGAAAAATTAACAATGATCAAGGCAGCATGACATCACCTGATAATCATTCAATTAAATTAACAACAAAGTAATCCAGACTTTGTGTGCAGGAAATTAACAGGTGTAATTTTTACTGATTGTCAGGCACTAAAAAATTTCACTGGAATAAAAAAAACCTCCCCCATTAATCTACTGACGAACCCCAAAAGGTATTTTTACCCCACCTGATAAATAAAACTTATTTCCACGATACCTGATTGTCCCAGACTCTGTTCCTTCGTTTGACAGTACATTCACACTGAATCTGTTCATATCGGTAAATCCATGGGTAAAATTACCATTCAGCGTAAAGATCAATCAGTTTAAAATCTGATATTCAACACCAAGGCCATAATTGATCAGCAAATTATTCTCAACAGGTCGGTGTGTTATGGTGTATGCCAGGGTGTCTGCCCGTAAAAATTCATCTCCGGGATTTTCAAAATAATAATCAATAGTGTATGCCGGTGAGGAAGGTGTTGTACTTTTTCCATGTGTTGACCAGGCTAAACCGAAATAGGGGACAATACTTAAATTCTTAACCATTGTTTGAAAATTGTATTTAAGGTTTAGTGGTACACTCAGAAATCCGTCGAAAAGACCCGATGAAGTGCCGCCAGCATGCGACAACTCTGAAAAGTGCTCTGTATTTAACCAGTATCTGTCCGCGGCAATGTGGTATGCAACTCCGGATTCCAAAATCAGGTTGTTCTTAAATTTATAGCCAGTTCGAATCTCCAAAATCAAATCATTGTCCCAAAAGATGTTTTTCACATCTTCATTACCTGTGATGTTCACATTACTGTTTTGGTAATTATTCCAAACAACACCGGCAGCAGGTTCTACATAGA